>NZ_JAYGGZ010000003.1:90891-218306 GCF_034931465.1 Anabaena sp. UHCC 0399
TTAACAAACTATGGTTTGCTTGCTGAATCTACCGAAATGGACTAATCAACAGCTTTAAGTGGTGAATAGATATTTCTCTATGTCTAGATATTTTGATGTTAAAAAACTGATTTTTTCACCACAGAGACACAGAGAAGAAAATATTTAGCTGTCCCCTGTCCCCTGTCACCTATCACCTATTATCCCCTGTCCCTAAAAATTCTAAATATCCTTGGCTGAGTTCTTTGACGGCTAAATCATAAAACTGTTCACCATGTTCTGGTGTGGCTAAAGCAGGGTTAGAACCCATGCGTCCATCTGGGTAACGCAATCTAAAATCTGTGGCACTATAAATTTTATGTCCAGATGCAACTTCTGGTGATAAGTATGCTTGTTTAATCGCTTCTGGATAAACGTATTGGGTGACAGCTACTTCACTAGGGGTAGCGTGAGAACCTTCTTCATCCCCATATAATTCTTTTGCTAGTTTGTAGACAGAACTGCACATAAACCAATTCGCAACCTGACATTGCACCTCTTGTGCATTCTTCATCTGTAAATCTTCCAGATGGGCGTAAGTTTCAGAAAATGCAGCTTTCAGGGTGGCGATGTTACCACCATGTCCGTTAATGAAGTAGAACTTAGTAAAACCTGCTTTAACTAAACTAGTTACATAGTCGCGCACTACTTGAATTAAAGTGCTGGGACGCAAACTAATAGAACCAGGAAAAGCTGTGTGATGTAATGCCATCCCTACATTGATTGTAGGGGCAACGATCGCCTGTGTCACTTCACCCACTCCACGCGCGATCGCTTCTGCACAAATCGCATCAGTCCCAATTAAACCCGTAGGGCCATGTTGTTCTGTTGAACCAATGGGAAAAATAATCCCTCTGGATGTTTGCAAATAGGTTTCAACTTCTTGCCAAGTGCTTAAGTGTAGTAACATTTTTGCTAAATATCCTCATAAAAATTTTGTTAATCAGCCAATACGTTTCAGTTAAAGGTATTTTAGGGATACAAAACCCCTCCTTTTTATCTTTAATCTAAGTTATATTTCTCTATTTTTCTATGACTCAAATAGTCACGGGTGACTCTACATAAATATTTGGTTCTTGCATAGTGAACTCAATTCCATGATTGATTAACTTTTTAGAGATTTTTTCATTAGCTAATTCTAAAAGACGCTTACGCAATTGCAATGAGTTATCACTAGAACCCAAAATAAAAAATGTCACTCTGGTACGAGTAATTTCTTTGGCTGAATGGTGATTTAAGAAAGTAATACTGGTACTTCCTGGATCAATCCCAAACAAGGAATTGGTACTCTCAACAATTACTTGCTGAACTAAGGCTTGTTCTTTCTCTGCAAGGAAATGTAAAAAATCAAGGTAAAGTAAAACCATGATTTTCTTTCCGCGAGTAATATTTTCTATTTCTAAATTCGCCAAGATAGAATTTGGAATAATAAATAAGGTACTTTTGGCGGCTGTACGAATTTTAGTGGAACGTATACCAATTGATTCCACTCTACCAAACAAACCTTCAGGAATTTGTGGCGATCTTTGCAACCGGATATACTCCCCAGGAACGAAGGGTCTATCTAAATACAACACTATTGTTCCTAGCAATTGCTCAAGGGTTTTCTGAGCCGCAAAAGCCACGGCTAAACCACCAATTCCTAAGCCAGTTAATAACCCGATTAAATTAAACTGTTGGCTTTGGGCAAATGCCAATACAGCAATAAATCCAATAATGACGTTTGCTAAAGTTTCAAATACCAAAAGTAATTCGTCTACTTCTCTCCCAAACTTCCGTACTAATTCGATGCCATACACACGAATAAATTGACGGAATAAGCTCGATGCTAGCCACGCCAGACTAACAATAACAGCTAAATCTACAATTGGTGACAAAAATCTATAAACTGATGTATATTCTTCAATCCATGATAAGGATAAGGAAATAAGAATTAATGTACCTGCAATTTTAAATGAGTTTCTAATTGGTTCAATTAAGTTGTTGTAAATACTAGCAACTTGCTGCGGAGCAAAACGCTGAATAATAATTCGCACGAAGCTAGGGGTATAGCGTCCTACTAACCATGATAAGAGAATAAAAAAGAGAAATATACCAAACTTAGTCAGAGCATATATTGTAGTGTCCCGTTGCAGAAACTTGAGAATCAGGTTAGAAAGTGCTGTCATCATTTCTAAATAGTAATTGGTGAATCCACATAAATCGTTGGTTCTTCTATCTCAAAAGCAATACCATATTCTTTTAAATATTGAGTGATGCTTTGAGTAGCCAAATCTAGAAGTTGACGACGCAATTCCATTGAGACATCACCAGAACCTAAAATGAAGAAAGCAACTTGTGCTTGTGTGATCTCTGCATCTGGCAAATGATTAATATTTTTAAAAGTAATGTCTGTATTGCGAGAGTCTATCCCGAAAATATCACTGGTACTTTCGAGGATTACCTGACGAATTAAAGCTCTCTCTTGACTACTAACCACGCGAAAGAATTTTAAATAAAGAATAGACATCACTTTCTTAGCACCAGTGAAGTTTTCAATATTCACTTGTGTCAGGGAACTGTTGGGAACTATGACTAATGTGCCTTTACCAGAGGTTCTAATGCGGGTAGACCTTAAGCCAATTGACTCAACTCTACCAAAAGTTCCATCAGGTAAACCAATATAATCATCAATCACAAAAGGTCTGTCAAGATAGAGAACAATTCCACCTAAAACTTGTTCTAATGTTTTTTGAGCGGCGAAGGCTACTGCTAAACCACCAATACCTAAACTGGCTAGTAACCCTAAAATATTAATTTGATGTGTTTGCGCGTAGACAAAAATGGCTACAAATACAATTACCAGATTAGCTAACCACTTGAAAAGAATTAGTGACTCGCTACTGACTTTTTGTCCGCTCTTAAAGGCAGCATTTAATAAGTATAAATCAAAGAAATTTTTAAATACTTGTGCTGCTAACCAACTGGTAGCGATCGCGAAGATTAAGCTATTGATAATTTCAAAGGAACTAGTACCCTGATTTTTGGGTAATATAGCTGTAAAAGTCTCAATAATGCCAATTATAATCACAACAGTTATTAAACCCTCATTTGGCTTAATTAACTTTTGATAAGGATCACTAAGTTGTAAATTAGATAAGTTCTCCCAAAATGACTTAATCTGTCCTATGAATAAACGTCCGACTAGAAATATAAAACATCCTAATACTAGACCGAATAAACCAATTTGTAGCTCTCCAATTGTCAGATTTTTGGGTAAATAAATCAGCATTTCTTTCAAGTATTACACAAATCAATACTAGGCAAATCTCTCAAGTATTTGCCATGATACGATTAGGTTTCTAATTATTAGAGACCTAATCATATTCATAGTGCATTGTACAACAGTCAATTCACTCATTTAGGTGCTGAGAGACTGAAAGCCACAAGTAAACACTAGAAAGGTACGCTACAGCTATGATGCAGATAGTAGAGATAAATTCAAAGTCATTCATGATCTTTAATAAACTTAGAGTGTGTGAGACGTGAACAAGTTAAATTAGAAACGTTGAAACTGTGCATTTGCTTCTCAAAATGCAGCAAAAACAAATTTTGGCTTACTTAATCAAGCATAATTAGGTCATAACACTGATGAAGCTTCTCATATGGGGTCAGTTTGGATATAACTAACCTCAGACAATCTGCATCACTGATTGACCGGAAAAATAAATGCAACTTTTGAACAAAATGCCAAAGTTTTGCCGAAAAGAGAACAATATCATCCTATTTGGGAATTAATTCCCATTAGATACATCATCAAATCTAAAATTTGATGGAAACTTATACCTATAAAGAACTCTCAGTAGCACAGATTTTAAAATAATTCCTGGCTGCTGTTAGCAAAATCTGGGTATAGCCCATGCTTCTATTTTTGGTAGAATTTCCTCAACTCTGTTGAGGTAGATGGCTAAATAGTAGTGATGAATTATACTGGTTTTATTTTTGGCTAGCTTTTCACCAAAACTGTAACTGTGCTACTAACTCTTAACTACTGTATATATCAGCAGCATCAACAAGGTAGCTAGCATCTCTTAGCCAATGACTATGATGATGATTTTTTGAACTACATTTACTCTATTTTAAACCAAATTGGCAAAACTTGGCAAAAAAAATATAGTTGAAAATTTAGACATGGAAATAAATCAAGCTATGTTAACTAATGTAAAACTATCGAAATCCATTTCGTAGTTAGGACTTTAGCTATTCACTAACAAATAAATTTCTTGCTGAGACAATTTTCAGCATATTCTTTTCTACTCACACATATTTACTTTTGAGTCTAAAAAATATTTCTGCTCATTTAAACATTACTCAAGATGAGTTACCTAAATAGTTTTTATACTTTTAACATCTACAAGTAAAGGTAAAGTGATCATGTATTCTAAGATTCAATTTGTTGTAAATGCTGTCAGTCTAACTACTGTGGCTTTAGTTTGTTTGGGTATCAGTCATTCATCTGCTGCACAGCCCCCTAGACTACTCTTAACTAGTGAAAGTACAATTAGTCAATTAAAGTCCTCAACCACTTTTACTGATATTGCTGGTGTTTCCGGCGAGACAGAAATTAGACAACTAGCAGCACTAGGAGTATTAGAAAGTACATCAGGTCAGTTTAAACCACAAGCACCAATTACTCGTGGTCAATTTGTTGCTTGGCTAGTCAAGACTTATAACCAGCTACACAAAGAGCCAATTACTATACCTGAGAACACCAGTTCAGCTTTTCCTGATGTTGCTTCCTCTGATCCCCACTTCACTTTTATTCAAGCTGTTTACAATGCAGGTTTTCTGGCTGGTTTTGATGATGGTAACTTTAGACCTGATGATCTTTTGACACGAGAGCAGATGATTGCGCTCAAAACAACTCTAGATTCTACTGGTAGAGATAATCGTTCACCCGCTACGCTGCGTAACTTCATCGGTAAAACTAAAGGGTTTACTGATGTTGAGGAAATTAGCGAAAGGTATCTTTCTCACATTGCTTTAGATTTAGGTAATGCGGCTAGTGGCAGAAACTTTACGCGTGTTTATGGTATAACAACTCGCATATATGCACCCCAAAAAGCCGTGACGCGGGCTGAAGCAGCCGTACTTCTATCTCGGTTTCGGAAGGGTGGAACAGTAGAACAGGCTTTAAAACGCAGAAACAGATAGAACTATTTAATTTGATGAATACTTTTGTGGGTATGGAGTCGCTACGAGTTTTCAAATATAGGGATACAACAATTTATCGATTCTGCAACTTTAGCAACACGCGCTGCGAAACTCCATACAATTTCTCACTACTTGATGAGATGGTTACTTTTTTTGCAAAGTTGAGAAGTTTAGATTACAAGGGAAATAACCCTGATGGTTCACTTTTAGCTAATCAAATAAATAATGCTTTTTTACGTCGCTTTTAATTTCCCATGTACAAGACATTCCCGCCGGGAAGGTTACTAAATCTCCTTTACCCATCTGCACTGGTTCACCGCCATCAGGCGTAACAATTACATCACCTTCTAAAAAATAACAAGTTTCTTGAGTATCATAAGTCCAAGGAAATCGGGATATTTCTTTTTGCCAAACTCCCCATTTGAATACACCCAATTGGTGTAGTTTTTCTTGACTTGGTTGATGCTCAATTTTGATTTCCATATCACACTTTCTCGATTTTTAGATTAGCAGTAGGACTGTATATCCTCTCCACATTTATCTACTAAATAACACAAAGCACGAAAACGCAAACCAACTAACTGATCGTATAGGGGATTCAGCTTACACATTGGAGGAATGTGGGCTATTTTACGACCAAATAACATCACGTCACGCTCAAAAGGACACTGAGCAGGAATATATTTGGCGAGAAAGTAAGCTAATTTACGATTGTGTATTTCTAGTGCGTCAAGCCTTTGACGCAAAGGTTCTAACAAATCAAATTTTGGGGAAATATCTGCTTTTGGGGAGATACCTTCATGTTTAATGAAAGCAGATAGAACAATATGTTGATTTTTTGTCTTGATTACACTCATAAACTCAGCCTTTTGGTGAGAATAAATTACTTATCAATTGTGCAGCTTACCATACAATCTGTTCTCACGAATTATGTTCCGTGCAGATAAATTAAGATAAGCACAAATGTAGGTTAATTTTTAGGAAGTTGGTCGGTAAACGGGTAACTAATTGATATTTAAACTTACTGAATGGGTGAGAACTGTCCCGTTAAATACAAAATAACAAAGAAAATATAAAAGTGGTATTTCTTTAACTTATCGACTTCTGATATTGCTAATAGCAATTTCATATGTCTAGGGAAAATCTCCGGTTGGGAAACTATACAGTGTATGGAAATGTACTTTTATAAGTAGAAATGCTACTTTGCTGAAGTTTTAGTAATGTTTAGTGGGGTTTAAGCTTTACGGACAATTGATTGTAGGCTATTGAGTATCAAATAAATTGTCATCTACGCTACATAAGCTGACCTGAATATTATTTAATAAGTTCCCCCTTAACCTTTGATAAGCATAAACTAACTTAGGAAAAAAAGTGATTGATTAATATCTGAGGTAAGTTGCTTTTCTCTCAAAAGTAAATTACCCTCTTTTATGGGAAAAATAACAGGCGATCGCAAGAATAGTATTTTTAAACGCAGAGGGGCGCGGAGGTTCACGCGGAGGGGCGCGGAGATTTTATTAGTCCTCCGAATCCTAATAGCCACACTGCTACTACAATCCAGTGGATGAGGACGATTACCCAAAAACAGCCTGTGAGTGCATAGGCGACTGTGCAGCATAGTCCTAAGAGTCCGGCTAAGGTGAGAAAAATGGGGTGAAAGAATGTGGGAAGTCCAGCCGGGAAAAAAGTTTTGGCGTTGAGGGGATGGTAAAGAAGAAACAGCAAGAGTATGAATGTTGCCCACAATGCCCATTTATACCAGTTGATGACTTCTATGGGATGGGGAAGGGGTAAAACCCGAAATACCAATTCTTCGGTGATGGCTGGTGTAATAGCTGCTTGTAATACGATCGCCATTTTCTCTTTTTTCTGAGTCGGAGTGAAACTCCAGCGTAAAAAGCCTGACTTTAAACCCAAAGGTAAAGCGATCGCTGCATAAATTAAGAGGGTTACTCCCATCACTAGCCAATCTTGGGTTCGGGGTATAACGACAGATGCTAGTAGTCGATTGAGAAAAATGGTGATGGGTGCAATGTTTGTTCCCGGAATTTTCAGATACCCTAATCCCATTGTAGGTGCTAGGGGGGCTATATCGGGATTCACTCCACCAATTTGATTGGTTCTGAGAAACCACAGTTTCGCACCATGTCTTAAGAATAGGTTGGCGAGTTCGTCATGTGCTTGTCTGGGTAGCATAGTCCGCCAACTTGTTAACGCCGCCCAAATACTGCGATCGCGTTCTGCTTGTTTCCCATCACTAGTCCCCATTAAATAGTCTGCACTACTTCGCCAGTCGGCACGAACGATCCCCAAAGGTGTTAATTGCCGTTCCAAAGCTTTACCCAGACTGACTAACTGCTGAAAGCGTAATGTCTGGGGATCATCAGGATGATTGTCTAGCCATTGCTGAATTACTGGGTTAGATTTAAGTTGCCCAGTGATGACTCTAATTGCAATATATAGGGCTTGACTGGCATCTTGGACACAAGAAGTCGCCGGGGAAACTGTCGCGCTACCTGTACCATCACCTGTGCGATAACGCGCCATCATGATTTGCAACTGTTGGAGAAATTCTGTAGCGGGGGAGAGTTTGATCCCCGCGAAATTATAGTCTTGGGTAACAGGTGCAAACTTAATTAGTATGTCAGAAATGGGGCGTGTTGCTGCCCATCCCCATTGTAAGTTCCCCATATAATCAGCCCAGGAATGTTTACCTGCAATGATCCCATCGGCATTGTTAGCGTAAATCTGGGCATATTCAATGGCAAACTGTAATTCTTGGGTGATGGGTTCACTCACTACCTGCGCCATGCCAAAGGCAAAGTGTCCGGTGACTGTAAAAACTGGGAATCCTTCGGCTTTTTTACCGCCAATCCCGCCGAAGTTGTGTAAGACGATGGCTTTATCTCCTTCTCGCCAGTCTAATAAGGCTTTGGGTGATGAGTTGGCGTTGGGATCAAGCAAAACCTTGGTGATTTTCCCTTGTTCTGGGGGTGTAATCTGCCAATTTTGATCCTTGGTGTAGATTAGTCCTGCTTCTTGCCCTAATACTATTTTACTGGGCTGGAGTCGGAGGAGCGATCGCGGGACTAATCCCTGAACAATAAATATTCCTTGGGGGTCTTTCGCACCATATATGTACCAACCGGCTATTCCTACTGGGGAGGTTTCGATTTGTCTAGGGGTGGATGGTGGTAGATTACGTGTATCAAATACCTGTTGGGGAATCCGAATAATTTCTTCCACGCCATCAAATTGGCGAGAAACTCGATTGTAATGGCGCACACGGAAGAAATCACTAGCACAAGGCGAACTCCCCGGACAAACTGAGGACGCAGGATATTGTGGGCTAGTTGGTTCTGGATTTAATATTTTGACTAAGCCATAGAACCTACCCGTTACTAGTACAGGTTCATCGGCAATTTGCAGACGGGGTTGACCATTTGCTGTCACTACTTCCGCATCATCTAAAGAGACAATTACATCGTCATTAGGTCTTGCACCAGCCAGTGATTGCAAAGCCCCCACCTGAAGACGACCATCCAGACGCGCCGGATGGATATTACCCATAGTTTCGCTGTTTTTGGTGCTTTTAGTAAAATTCACATCTCGCTGTACAGCCTGGAAGTAAGACTTTAACTGGGGTTTGTCTTGCCATTCTAAGCGGATGATTTTACCCATTAAGGACTGCGCTTCGGGGGGTGCGTGTTGTATTTCTATCCATACCCAATCCTCTCCCGGTTGGATTTGTTGTGATGCGGGTAAGATTAACCTGCCTACCCACTTAGCTACAGGTTGATATAAATCAGGGTTGATAGTTTGATTGAGAGGATAAAACTGAGTTTGATTAAAGCTTTGACGTTTGTGGATAGCGTAATTGCTTTCTTGTCTGACTATTGGTTGTGGACGTGGATAAAAAAGGAAAATAGCGATCGCACTAATGATCACCAGTAGCACAAACATCCCCAAGCGAAATTTTGTCCTTTGGTGCGATCGTTGTCTGCTAGACAGTTTTTCATTTGGCATTGCCCTGATTTAATACCCTTATTAGTAGTGATTGTCTATGTTAAAGCCTGCTGATCCCCCTTGGGATTAGTCTGCTGGGTTGCACCCCAACGTAGCTGATCGCTTATGATGAGGCATAAATTACCTGTAAAAATATGATATTTGTCTATTTACCATAAGACAAATATCATATTTTTATGTCGGTTTTATTTTAATAATTTAACGGCAAAATCTTTCTTTTTAAAAATATATGTTGTAATTTATTAAATGAGAATACAAAATCAAAATCACAACCTTAAAAACTGTGATAGTGTCATTAATAGATATGGTCAAATTGAGTATTTTTGAAATACAGATAGGGAGACATTTTGTGTGGGCTTGTCTCCCGACTTAAGTAAACTCTGACTTTTCACTTTATGTGGAAAAATTAACGCGAAATCTAACCCCCTAACCCCTTGCCTACTAGGAATAATTGTCCCTAAACTTTACTACAAAAAACCTGCATATTAAGTTATAAATCCAGTTTATATAAGCTACATAGACAACATCTCAGCAACAATTTTAATTCATCAACACAAAGGATTTCTGAACATGAATTTACCTTCCCTTTCTGCTGGTAACTGGTTACAAATTGGTCTATCTCTGACAGGTTTAATTGGCTGCTTAACTTTGGGATCTGCTCCAGCATCAGCACAAGTCTTAATAGAAGACCCTATCGCCGATTTCGGCTCTGGAGATGCTGGAGCTTTTGCAGGTGTAGCAATATATGTTACCCCTAGTGCTTATTTGTCTACAATTGCGGCTGAAGCAGTTGCTCCTACAGGAACTTATTTTAGAGGAATTAATGGTACTGGTATGTTAACAGTTACAGCAACCTCATATATAGATCCGATTACTCATGTGGCATATCCAAGCCTAACACTTCATACAGGTGGACTAGGAGTTCTCCCATATGATGCAGGTGGAGGCTCTATCCGAGGTGCTGTAGTTGAAAGACTAAGATTTGGCAATCTTACATTGGATGAATTTACGGCTCTTGTTAGGGCTGCTGTTGGTAATGATGGGTTAGAATAATACCCTTTCTATAGCAATCCTAAATCATTGATAAAGTGGAGAAGCCTGGTTTCTTTTAGCAAGAAACCAGGCTTCTATATTCAAGGCAGATAACAATATAACTTTTTTCAGGCTTTAAAACCTAAAATCTCCTTCAAAACGGGCTTCAAAGATATCTCCACTCATCCCAATACGAGACTTCCAAAACATACTACTACTTGGAGTATTATGCTGAATTATCAGGCCATAAGAAAAATCATTAACTCTATTTCGTATGCCTCGCTCAAGACTTACAAAATTCTGTAGATAAACTCCCGAAGACCACTGTGGATTTATTTGTTTAATGCCTTCTAATGTGTAAAAAAACTGGTCTCTTATTTCTACAGAAGTGCTAAATTCCAACCCTGTATTTAATACCAATTTCCCCTGGAAGAATCCCGAAGGTATGAAGCTAGATTCATCATTCAGCAATATAACCCCTGTAGATAAAGAATAATTCAAATTTCTATCTTGACGAGAAAAAAAGTAGCTCAAATTCAGGTAATTAGGATTTTGGAAATTAGCCGCACTATTCCAATAAAATTGCAAAGATGGAATATGATTAGTAATAGCTTGAGTTTTACCCTCTACATCAACCTCTACAGAGGTATTGATATAATTCAATGCGCCATTAGCATAAATACCCATTGTTGGCTCTAAGAACCCAAAGTTATTGGTTACATTAAAGGTAGTATCTGCATTTAGGTTAAACCACATACCTGAATTAACACTATAATTCCATTTACTAGAAGAACCAGTCAATAAAATTTCTATAGTAGGTAAATATAAATATCCACTAAAAGCTTGTAAATCAGTCATAATTTGACCATCTTGACTTAACTCAATGCGGTCAAAAGCAATATCGAACAACCGGAGATCAATCGGTAATGATGTCATATCAGATGAACTTAAGCTTTGGGAAAACTGCTGACCATTAGGATCAGTTAAAGTTACCTGTAGAGCTGATGAGCGATTGCTTGTTCCTTGAGAGGGAATAGGTGCATTTACAGACGTTAAACTACCAAAACTGTTATTAGAAACTTCAGCCTTAGAAATGAAAGTCTCTCCTTCTCTCCAAGTACGCTTTCCATCTAGAAACTGAACTAATCGCCGATGATTACCAGTACGAATTTGTAAAATATTGGAACTATTTGGTGTAATTGTACTGGGAAATGTCAATTTTCCAGAAACTTGTTCTAACCCACTCGTGCGATTACCTAGAAACAAGCTTCTATTTAGTCTTTGGTTAATTTCTCTTCTTTGCTCTGGTGTTGCTTTTGAGTCTAGATTTGCAAAATTCTCTTGTCGAGAGAAACGTTCTTGAGCTTCCTGTAAACTTTGCGTTAAATGAGGAAAATCGATTAACCCAAAAATTCCTCCCATGAGCATTCCTAATGTAGAGTTAGCAGTTTGTAATTCATCTATTTCTCTTTCACCAAATGACAAAGATAAAGAAATTCCTGGATTTGTAGAAATATTAGTATAAGTTGCTTTAGCCTCTAAAGGATCATACTCCAATAGAGTACGATTCTGAGAATAGCTAAAATAAAATCTATGCCAATCATTGTTTTCAGTTTTCTCTCTAATTCCTCTATTATTTTGTCTCTCACTTAAAGAAACCCAATATAGAGAATTCAAGTAATATAAATTGCGTTGGTTATCAGTAATAGATGGATTAAGCAAAATATTATATAAATCGGAATTATCAAATTGTTCTCTATTACCAAATTTTATCCCTGGAGCAGATGTGATTGGCGGCTGAAATTGACTTCTTTCTCTAGTTAAAGGATTACCCCAAATAAAACCTGCATTTTCTAAAGTATCTTGAGGAATTACAGAGCCACGAGAAAGACTTACCTCTCCTAATAATGGTTGTAAATTGCTTGTGGGAAATGTTTGTAAAATTAATGGGTCTTTATCTGCATTAAAGCTAGAGATATTTGGGACAAGAGAACTTATAGAATTATTTTGATTACTTCTACTATTGATAATAATAGGAGCAGCTGGAACACCTACAGGATTATTCACCTCCGCAGCAATTGATTCAATAGAAAATTGATTAATACCAATTCCCTCTGTTAATTCTTGCAGTGATTCGGGAAGAGAGAAAACTGTTTGCATACCCCAAAGTTTTTGCGTCAATCTAATCGTCTGTCTAATTTCAGTATTACTTGATTCTCCTTGGTACAAAACTCCACTCTGCCAACCTTTGGTTTCTACTACAACCCGATTACCAGGTAAGACCCAATAGAATTGATCTTTTTGGGGAAAATCAGCAAACGTAAATCGGTTAAATATGGCATCTTCTGATGAAAATTTAATTGAAAAATCAATATATTTACTATTTTCAAGAGGATTAAATGTAGAAGAATAAAATGTAAAATCATCTCTAGGATCAATAATCCAAGGATATTTGAATACACTATTGCTAAGAGCATTTAATATTAATAATTCTAAATCGTTTTTTGGCAATTTTGTATTAATATCTTGATCATCAAGAGTATTTGGTTCTATCTTGTCATTTTCATCATAATCAGAATCTGGATTCTGAAATGGTTTGATTCGATCTAAAATATTTATATCATTAGGATTAGGAATAACTCTAATTGGATCTTGAGATGAATTTTGTGTAATAAAATTAGAGTTTAAAGCTCCTGGAATTTTTTTTAATAAACTATTGTTAGATATTTTTTCTGTTGTATTGTCAACTGATTTACTAGATACTAACAAATTTATGTCTAATTTTCTTTTTGCATTCACTTTACCTACCATAAAATTAGTCGTTAATAAAAGTGTGAATAGAGCTATATTAACAACTCTATTCAGATGATTTGATGTTGTAAACATGATAGTCCCAAATAAATAATCTAAGCTATATATGATCAGTGTCTAGATAGTTACATCAATAATTTGAACCTTTATGCAGACTTACATTTGCTACATTTAAAAGGGTATAAAATTAATGCTTAGATGAAAAATATCGGCTACTTAGATTTGCAGTTAAGGCTGAATTCTTGTGGAGCTATGATTACTATTTCACCTTCAAGCATATTTTGTATTTGGAGAGGTTTACATATAGCAAACATATTGCTGAAAATAGTAACCTAGTAAATTAATTAATCCTATTTAACTAAAGGCTGAATTAACTTGAATAGAGAAAAGGTATATTGGATAGTTTAATATTTTTGTGGCGAGATAATAATACCTAAGGTCTTTTTGAAAATGTCTTTTGGCTAAGAGTATGTTTGAAAAGTTTTGGGCGAAACAGGCTAAGTCCGGATGGTGCGCTGACTAACCAAAAATGAGGTTTTTCACACCCATGTAGGTGGGTTTTGTCTGTGTAGCCAAGCCACTACTTTGGGCAGGTTTCCCGACTTGTAGCAAGTGCTACGGGATTTATAATCGCCAGGATTAGTTGTAGAGATTCATGCTTTTTTATATTGCAATTTTGTCTTTTTTCTAGCAATAATTACTATCGCATTAGTAGATTTTTATTGAATACTGGTTATTTTGGTACATGGATATACAAAGAGAGTGCGATGGGCTACGTCCCTAATCACATCAAGTATCAAAAGGCTGAATTGAGGTTCTCTCTGGAGATTTATGAATTGATAACAGAAAATGCTTATATTCAGATTATTAAGATATTTTGCTACCAAATCATGTAAGTGAAACAAATAATTATGTCACATCCAATTACATCTATTGAGCAATTATTGACTGAATTAACTCCAGCAGCAGAGGCTAATATAATTGGTGGCGTTAAAATTGCAACTACCAATAAAAGTGAAAATAATCGCACTAACATTAGCATTGATAATGCTAGTGCTAAAATTCGCGTTGAATTGGGAAAAGCGTCACCAAATCAAAGTTTTAAGAATAAATTTGGTCAATGTAGCTCACATTTTGATGAATTTACTGGACAATTCACTTTTTCTTGTATGTTGAAAAACTCTAAGTAATTTAGAGCCTACCAAGGTAATCTACTTCCATCCCATGAGAAAAATTGTCCGCTATCGCTTTTTTGTAGTTGTTCAATAACAGCAAGTAGTTGGGTAACAGTGCGTTCAACTGAGAATAATTTCTCCGCCGATACATTTTTTTGGAAGGGACGAGAAAGCTGTGTATCAGTTGTACCGGGATGTAAAGTGACGACTATAGTTTGAGGACAACTTCTACTATACTCAATCGCCACATTTTTCATAAACATATTGAGTGCTGTTTTAGAGGCTCGATAGCCATACCATCCACCAAGTTGGTTATCGCCTATGCTGGCTAATTTAGCTGATATAGTAGCAAATACAGCCAATTGATTATGGCGAAATAATGGTAAAAGATGTTTAGCCAAAAGTACAGCACCAACACTGTTAACTTGGAAGTAACGTAATAAATTATCGGCATTAATTTGTCTTAAACTTTTTTCGGGTTGCAAATCACCTTCATGTAGCAATCCCACGCAGTTAATTACTAAATGGAATTTATCTATTTGAGTGCGTATCTGTTTTATAGTTTCAGCAATTTGTAACTCATCAGTAATATCTAATACTAAACAAGTTAGACGACTCGAATATTTATTAGTTAATTCTATTAACTCAGAAGCTGATTCTGCTTGACGATAGGTTGCATAAACTTTGCTAACTCTGTCATCTTGGAGTAGTTTTTTCACAAAACCTAAACCAATCCCTTGGCTTGCTCCTACAATTAAGGCGTTGGTATGATTAATTTCATCAATAAAAGACATATAGTAATCCGTTTTGATTTTTTAAGTTATTTGTTTAGGAAGGGGACAGGTGACAGGACAGGATTTAAGTGCAAGCGCAGGCTATGCCTTACGTTAGGCTATTACCAACGCTCATAAAAATCAAACAAGAGTGATTTTAGTGATATTATTTACCAATACAAAACCTACTAAAAATCCTATTAAGTACAGATTCAGTTACATCTTCTCCTGTTATTTCTCCTAGTGCTTGAATTGCACCTCTTAAATCAATTGTCCAAAAGTCTAAAGGTAACTGTTGAGCTATTGTCATCTGTACTTGTGCTAAAGCAATTTTAGCTTGAGTCAATGCAGCAGCTTGTCTTTGATTAATGGCTAAATCCATATCAGCAGCTTGTACTTTCCCTGTATGAACTATCTCTAGAATTGCTCTCTCTAGGGAATCAATGCCTTGATTTTGGGATGCTGCTGTGTGGACAATATGATGGATATGCTGGGGATATACTAAAGCGTTAATGAATTGCTTTTCTACTAAGTCAATTTTATTAATTACGAGAATCAACGGCCGGTGTTGTACTTGTTCGTAGATCTGTCGATCGCCATCTGTCCAACCTGTGGCCGCATCGATGGTAAACAAAACTAAATCTGCTGTGTTGGCAGCACGACGCGATCGCTCTACCCCTATCTTCTCTACTTGGTCTACTGTGTCCCGAATGCCTGCTGTATCTAGCACCTGCACCGGAATACCCCCCACGACTAGCTGAGATTCCACCACGTCGCGGGTTGTACCGGGTAAGTCTGTGACAATGGCGCGATCGCTCTGACTCCAAGCATTCAACAAGCTGGATTTACCCACATTCGGACGACCAACAATCGCCACTTTCAACCCTGTACGCAGCAGTTCACCTTTTTCTTTACTTACCAGCAATTTGGTTATTTCTGCGGCAATACTGTCAATATCTGATATTATCTGTTTATCATCCAACGGGGGTAGGTCTTCTTCAAAATCAATCCGAGCTTCAATTTCTGCCAAAATATCCAAACAATTAGCGCGTAACTGACGGATGGGATGGGCTAATTTTCCCTGTAACCCAGCTAAAGCAGTTTGAGCGGCTTGGGGTGATTTAGCTCCCACCAAATCAGCAATACTTTCGGCTTGAGTTAAATCTAATCGTCCATTCAAAAAGGCGCGGAGGGTGAATTCTCCTGGTTGTGCTAGCCTTGCACCATTTTCTAAACACAGCTGCAATACCTGCTGCACTGCCATAATCCCGCCATGACAATGAAATTCCACTACATCTTCACGGGTGTAAGAACGGGGTGCTTTCATCATTAGTAGCAAGGCTTCATCTACCATCTGTTGCGTCTGGGGATGGCGGATATAACCGTAGAGAATGCGGTGACTTTCCCAAACCTGCTTTCCAGGGGCATAAAACAGAGTTTGAGCAATGGCTAGAGCGTGGAAACCAGACACCCGCACAATACCTACACTACCCTGTTGGGGGACAACAGCAGTAGCGATCGCGGCGATAGTTCCAGTGATAGCCAACAGTTCCGACATGAGCGACCTTTTGAGCAAGAGATTGCATATATACGGTTAGCGTAGCAGGGATTGGGCATTAGGCATTGGGCATTGACTTTTGTGCTTCCTGCTTTTTTTTTAAATCGTAAATATTTAGACTAATTTGAGATCAAATAGCAGGGTAAAATTTACCTGGAAAGTAGAAATAACAAACAAAGGAAATAAAAATCCCTTTTCACTACTCCCCAGTCCCCAGTCCCCACAAGTTGTTGAATTTTGAATTGATTCGTCCCCGATCCCTATTTTCAAATCAGAGAGGAATTGACAGTGGAGCAGAAAATTAACTGCGCTCAAGCCTGCGTTAACGGTTGTGTTTTAGGGGAGAAATGCCCAAACATTGAGTATAGAGAGGCTGCATCAAAATTTATCGCTGAGACTTCTTTAGACAGAATGCTAGAAATTGCGGAAGAACGTCTCAGGCGAAAAATGACAGAACCTCCGAAATGGGTGTTTCCCGAAGAACAGTAAGCATCCCTTGAGCATTAAATAGTATTTGGATCTATACCTAATTCTCGCAGCTTCGCCTCTAAGCGATCGCTGCGTTGTTTTTCTTGTTCAGCGCGTTGTTTTTCTTGTTCAAAACGCTGCATCTCCAATCGTGCAACTTCTTGAGGTGTGAGTACGATTTCCCCATCAGCAGTGTAAAAGCGTAAATTCTGCTGTTCAACCCCTAAATATAACTCTAATTGCTGACTCCATAGCCTACCTTGGGGGTTTGGTGCGATTGGCTCATATTTACCACCCATTAAAATAAACCCAGCAAATTCTAAATTATTGGGGTCGAACCAAAAGTATTCCGGTGTGCGGAATATATCTTGATAGATTTGTTTTTTTAAGCCTCTGTCAGTAGACGAAGTAGAATCTGATAGTAGCTCTACAATCACGTTGGGATACTTACCTTCTTCTTCCCAGACAACCCAACTTTTACGTGGTTTGCGTTCTGTTCCTAACACCACGAAGAAATCCGGCCCGCGAAAGTGTTCGGATTTCAATTGTCTCGGACTATAAAAAATAGTCAGATTACCCGCAGCAAAAAAATCATTGCGGTCTTGCCACCACCATTCTAAGGTGTTTAATAACAGGATTAGTTGCTGTAAATGTAGATAACTTTCCAAAGGCGGCTCATCACTGTATAAATCCCCTGGAGGAAAGATAACATATTCTGGGTTTGTTAAATCTTTGGCTACAGACATGGCAGCAAATCTCTTACTCCTATAAGTTTAGCCTAGAAATATTTGTAGATAGCTGTTGGTATTACTCAGGATTGAGATCAATCGCCAGAGCAATTTGATAAACTTGACGACGGTTAAGGGCAGTATATTTATTTAATTGTCGGCTAGCTTGCGATCGCGATATACCTTGACGCATTAATTGTTCTAGTTCGGCTTTGAGTTGTGCTTCTGTGAGTAAGGGTTGGCTGGGTGGATTCCCTGCTAATACTAGAGTATATTCACCTTGGGGTTCTTTTTGTTGATAGTGGGCGATCGCGTCTCCAATACTACCGCGCCAAAATTCCTCATACAATTTAGTTAACTCCCGCGCCATCACAATTTGGCGATCGCTTCCCCAAATTTCGGTTAAGTCTTGTAAAGTATCACGTAAACGGTGGGGCGATTCATAGAAGATGAGAGTGCGAGATTCTGTCTGTAAAGTCTCTAAATGTTCTCGCCGTTGCTGACTCTTCGCCGATAAAAAACCCTCAAATACAAACTTATCTGTGGGTAGTCCCGCCGCACTCAACGCTGTAATCGCTGCACTCGCACCAGGAATGGGAACTACGGGAATCGTTGCTTCAATACAAGCCTTCACCAATTCATACCCCGGATCAGAAATTCCTGGCATACCCGCATCACTAACTAAAGCGATCGCTTTTCCACTCTGCAAATGCTCTATTAATTCTGGGATGCGACTACTACTATTATGCTCATGGTAACTTGTCTGGGGTGTTTTCACCTGTAAATGTTGTAGTAATTTCCCCGTGTGGCGCGTATCCTCTGCGGCAATCAAATCCACGTTCTGCAAAATCCGCACCGCCCGCAAGGTAATATCTTCTAAGTTACCAATGGGTGTGCCTACTATATATAGTGTTCCTGGTTTGGGATCGGTTTGCATTTAAAATTCAAAATTCAAAATTCAAAAACTTGTGGGGACTAGGGACTAGGGATTGGGGACTGGGGAGAATAACTAATGACTAATCACGCCTTATTTGTAGGTTTAATCACTTTAGATTTAATTTACTTAGCTGAATCTGCCCCACAAAATAATCAAAAGTTAGTTGCATCTGACTACACTGTAGCAGCAGGCGGCCCAGCTACCAACGCATCTGTCACTTTTAGTTATCTAGGGAATCAAGCTACAGTTTTGGGTGTGTTGGGTTCGCATCCCATGACAGAGTTAATTCGGGGAGATTTAACTATATATAGTGTAGCGATCGCTGATCTTGACCCTACGATCAATACAGCACCGCCTGTATCTTCCATTATTGTCACCCAATCAACTGGGGAACGGGCGGTAATTTCCATCAATGCTGTCAAAACTCCAGCCAGTAGTAGCTCGATTCCAGCAGATATCTTACATAATATAGATATAGTCCTGATTGATGGACATCAGATGCAGGTAGGATATGCGATCGCCAAAATGGCTAAGGCTCATCATATCCCTGTAGTTATTGATGGTGGTAGTTGGAAAAGCGGATTTGAGCAAGTCTTACCCTTCGTAAATTACGCCGTTTGTTCAGCTAATTTTTACCCTCCCAATTGTCACTCCGAAGCAGAAGTTTTTGCCTATCTCCGCGCCTGGGGAATTCCCCACATCGCCATTACTCACGGAGAAAAACCAATTGCCTACTCAAGTCATGGTAAACTTGGTAGCATAGCTGTACCTTCTATCCAACCAGTTGATACACTAGGGGCTGGAGATATTTTTCACGGGGCTTTTTGCAACTATATTGTACAAGCAAGTTTTACTGATGCCCTTGATCAAGCAGCTAAAGTTGCAGGTGAAGCTTGTAAATTTTTTGGTACGCGTCGCTGGATGGATTTGAGGAGACAATGAAAGACTTACAAGAAATACTAGCGATCGCTCGTGCCATCGGTTGGGGTGCAGCAGATATATTACAATCTTATTATCACGGCACTGCCACAGACCCTAATCTGGACGTGCAGTATAAACAAAATGAACCTGTCACCGTCGCTGATGTCGCAGTTAGTCAATACATTCTCCAAAAACTACAAGCGGCCTTGGGTAACGAAGATTTTGCTTACATCAGCGAAGAAACCTATAAATCCAAAATAAATACAGATACAGACTCTACACCTGATTGGGTATGGATTATTGACCCTTTAGATGGTACGCGTGATTTTATCGACAAAACTGGGGATTATGCAGTTCACATCGCTTTAGTCAAAGCACATAGACCAGTCTTAGCAGTGGTTGCAGTGCCAGAAAAAGAGAAACTGTACTATGCTACCCAAGGAGGCGGAACATTTGTGGAAACCCGCAACGGTGCTGTTCCCCTACAATTACTATTTAGTGATAAAAATAAGCCGATTGAAGATTTAACTTTAGTTGTCAGTCGTTCTCACCGCAATCAACGCTTAGATTATCTACTGCAAAACTTGCCCTTACGCCATCAAAAAGCCGTCGGTAGCGTCGGTTGTAAAATAGCCACCATTCTCGAACAACAAGCAGACATTTACATTTCCCTTTCTGGCAAGTCTGCCCCCAAAGATTGGGATATGGCAGCACCAGAACTGATTTTGACAGAAGCTGGCGGACAGTTTACTCATTTCAATGGTAATCCGCTACAGTACAATACTGGCGATATCAATCAATGGGGTGGATTGCTCGCTAGTAATAGTCAGCATCACAATATCTTGTGTCAAGAAGCAGCAAAAATATTAGAGCAGTTAGCAAATGCTGCAAATTAGGATAAATTCCAGGTCATGCACTGCTCAAAACTTTTGGTTTCTATCGGCTACTTCGTCAGAGCCAATATTTAATCGCTGTGCTATCCTTGTCAATATAAGAATTATTTTCGGTTGAGTAACTACTTTTGATGTCTAAAAAGCGTCTCTCCGAATTTAAGTCTCTACACTTGTTTAATTCGGAGACATTGTATGTCAATTTACGTAGGTAACTTGTCCTATCAAGTTACAGAAGATGACCTGAAGCGTGCCTTCGCAGAATATGGGAAGGTTAACCGCGTTCAGCTACCAACTGATCGTGAAACTGGTCGTCCTCGTGGTTTTGCCTTTGTAGAAATGGAAACAGAGACTGAAGAAAATGCTGCCATTGAAGCCCTTGATGGTGCTGAATGGATGGGGCGCGATCTAAAAGTTAATAAAGCTAAACCGCGTGAAGAAAGAAGTTCTCCTCGTGGTGGTGGTGGTGGTAATTGGGGTAATAACAACCGTAGCGATCGCCGCTACTAGAAATTTTTCTAAACAATTAACTTCAGAGTCTCCAGCAGATAAAGCCAAAGGCTCAACTCTGCTGGATTATTTTTTGTCTCCAGTCTTCAACTATAAGAATATAGACTGCTTATTTAGGTTTTGAAGAAAATGTTGCGTGTTTATCATTTGCTTATAGGTGCTTTTTTATTAATTTCTCTTCCCGTTGGAGCTAAATTTATTTTACCCCAATTTTCGGACAACAAAATAGCAACAACAACCCCAAGTGTTACACCTCCAAGCACTACATCAACAAAAACCAGTGTTAAAGCAGAAAATATTTGGCAAAAAGTTTTAAGTAAAACTACTGCTCCCAATGGTTGGGAAGTTAAACCTTGTCAGGACAATGTTGCTTTGCTGTGCGTGTCTGAGCAAGGTGAACGTTTGGGTACAGTAGAAATTGTGGTTTATCCAGTCAACAATAATCCAGAATTTCAAAAGCATTTAACAGCATCTGGTATTCCTTTAGGTTCTCAAGCAGACTACCAAAATCAGGAATATCAAGCAAAAGTAATCAAAGTTCTCCAAGCTTGGGTTGCAGACTTCAACACTAGCTTTGTCAAAAACCGTCAGGGCGTTTACGGTAATAAAGTTGTTTTCTCCACCTATCCACCGCAACAAGTCAAAATAGGTAAACTCCCTGGTATTCGCTATGGTTTGGTGGGAATTAAGTCAGAGGGTGGAGTAGAAGAGCAGCATATTGGCCATGTTACCTACGATGGTGCAAAGTTGTATGTCGTAACTACATCTTTTGCTCCAGGTACAGGTAAGTTTGCCAAGCTGGAGAATTTGGCCATCTTTCAACCATATCTATATGCGATCGCAGAAAATTTAAACTTACCGATGAAGGGTTCAGGCACAAAACCCTAATAATAGGTAATAGCCCAGAAAAACTGGATTTGAGCTATTACCTATGATTTAAATCTCTGCTACAGCTCGTTCAATTAAACGACGTGCGAGAGTCTGCGTACCTGTATGTTCGTAGTAATTGGTGGCTACATCTAAAAATGCTGCTAGATAATCTAACTTGTCATCAGCAAGTTGCATAAAACCTTGCAAATTACCGACAACTTTTTGAGGGGTTAAATTATTAGCAGAGACAATACCATTCATCCAACCTTTAACTGATTCAAAGCTTTCGCCAATAAAATTGAGCTTACTACCGGCATTGTTACCAGGAATCATATCCTTCATGCTTTGGAAAGTGGAATTTTGATCCAACTCCTGGGGACTGGTTTGGTTCAATCCAGATAAAGCTTTATCGATAAAGTCTGGCCCTAAGGGTATCAAACCATCAATACAAACTAAAGCCACCATGCGAATTAGGGACTCACCACTGTACTCTCCTAAAGAAGCGACAAAATCGCCAATGCTATCACCGGGGATGCCATTAATTTGGCAGAAGGCAACTAATTCAGCTACTAATTTCAGGGATAAATCGATAGTTTGGGCTTTGTCTGGTTTGGGAGTAATTGAGTTTAAGAAACCCAAAAGTGGGATTTTTTCACCAACTTTGTTAGCTAAAGCGGCTGCACCTAAAGCTTTATCTGTACCATCAACAGTTTGATAAAGCCATAAAGCTTTTTGATATCCTTGGGAGCGATCATTGTAAAGATAAATCGCCCGTTCGCCAATTTGCTGAATTAAATCTTCGTCGGTTTCACCAGTGACGGTTTTAATAGTATTGACAAAGCCCACTGTATTTTGCCACTCACCAGGAGCAACAAAATCTAAAGCATTTAACATCGAAATAGTCAAGCCACTAGTTGGTAGTTCATCAACCAACTCAAAAATTGGTTTGCTCACAAAAATCTCCTGATTTAGTTTTTTTTATGTCTAATTGCATGGGTGCAGACTATTTGAGTTT
Organism: Anabaena sp. UHCC 0399; assembly: GCF_034931465.1. NCBI lineage: Bacteria > Bacillati > Cyanobacteriota > Cyanophyceae > Nostocales > Nostocaceae > Anabaena > Anabaena sp. UHCC 0399. The sequence goes on from NZ_JAYGGZ010000003.1 coordinate 113,817, forward strand.
GGCGAGTCCGTCAAGATTAAATTTTTCTACCCAATCAGCGCGATCGCTGGCGGTAAATGATGGTGAACGAGACAATACTTTTACCTGATATTTACCTACTAAAACCGCAGTTTGCGTATTACCTACCAATACCGACGGATAACCACCAATTTCTTTGCTGCTGTTCGAGAATTTAGCGGCTGCACCTGGTGTGCTTGTGGTGTCAGAAATAGATAACATCGCTAAGTCTTTGCCGTCTTTTTTCAATTTGGCTTCAGCAAAGCCTTTTTTCTCTTGGGTAAATACACGCTGATAACCAGCTGCTTCGGCGGGGAAGAATTTGTTAAATTCACTTCCCTGAGTCGCCTTTTTAGCAACAGCTTGCCCGCTTTTTTGTTTACTACTTTCTTGTTGTACCTGATCAAAGCGGCTTGGTGCTTGGGCTGTACAAGCTGTAGTCAGTAAAACAACTGACAGCAACACAGCAGCTAAAACCCTACGTCCACGAGGAAAAATCATCTCTAGGTTCTCCATATACTTGAGCTTTGAGGCAATTATCTGCGCTGCTTTGAGTTTCCACTCAGAAACTTTACTTTTTGATAACTATTGTAGAGATGCGATTCATCGCGTCTTAATCTAAGAATGGATTATTTCTCTCGGTAAGCGATCGCCGCATAAAACGGATCTCCCCCAGTCACCCCTAACCACTGCAATAAATTGGGTGCTGTAGATTGACGCACAATGATTTCCGGCGTGGTGAATCCGGGTACGGAAGCAAAGTAGCCTTTGACTAGTTCTACTCGCCCTACTTCGGAAGCATCCCGCCAAGCTTGAATCGCCTTTTGAAAGAACATCCGATTAGAAAAGCTAAAAATTGCCACCCCACCAGGTTTCAGGATGCGGTGAATTTCGGCAAATATGGCTTCTGGATATTGTAAGTATTGTACGGAAACGCAATTAATCACAGCATCAAAATCTTGATCTGGTAGGGGTAAAGCCGGATTGTCGTTAAGATTCTGGACAAAGTAGTGATTTAACCGAGGATTCCGTCCTAATTCTTCGGCGTTGAGTCCGTGTCCCTCAACATGGGTAAATTGCATCTCATCTGGTAGATGGGACACCCAACTGCTCATCATATCTAAGATGCGGGTGTTGGGTTTGAGTCTTTCTCTATATAAATCTGTTAGCTGTTGAATAAAACCTTCATCGACATGGGTGACAAAGCGGGGATAGGCATAAAACAGTTTATCGTTTGTATCGTCTAATTTGAGGCGTTGATCTGGTTTTAACAACATAGAAATCTATTTGGGCAAATTTTTTCGGGAAATTGGTGCAACTTCAGGTATTCTTTTGAACAAGCACTATTGAATTCATTTTAATAAAATCCAGATAAATCCTCGCATCTACGCAGCATCCAATGTTGTATAAACTACCTTTTTTAAAGCCTATTTGGCGACAAATCAGCCTATCCGCGACATTCCCTTACGTTAGCTTGCTGGTTTGGACAATCCCCTTATTACTCTTCAGTTCTGGGGAAAACAGCGTTATGGCACATGATGAGGGGCTTTATGCTTGGCGCGCCCGTCAGATGTTTGATGCTGATGACTGGATCGCACCCTGGGGTAATGCTCATCATAAAACCCCTGGGCCATATTGGTTAATTGGCGGATTTTACAAATTATTAGGAATCAGTGAATTTAGCACCAGATTACCTAACATGATATTGGGAATTTTTTGCCTATTGTTAACATACGAAATTGGCAAAATTATGCTGAGTCAAAAATTAGCTTGGCTAGCTGCTGCTATTTTAAGTGTGACATTTCTCTGGTTACAATACTGTCGCTTAGGCACTCCTGATATCCCAACTGTTTTTTTGGTGCTTTTAGCTATTTACGCTTTTATCCAAGCAGAAATATATCCTAAATATAGATATATTTGGGGTTTGATTGCTGGGTTAAGTTTAAGCTTAGGCTTCTTAATGAGAAGCTTCATGATTTTTCTCCCAACAGTAGCTTTATTCCCCTATTTAATTATTGAAAATCGCCGTCATCGTCATTTAGCTAACCCATTTTTGTATCTAGGTTTAATTGTAGGTTTAATCCCGACATTAGTTTGGTTCTGGTTTAATTGGCAACGTTACGGTAATAATAGTTTTGCGGCTCTATTTGGTTTTGTTTTAGAGTTAGGTTCTCAAGAGCGTGCTGGGAATAGCATCATATTCTACTTTTGGAATATCCCTATAAACACCTTTCCTTGGGCATTTTTTAGTATTTTGGGCTTATTTTTAGTTATCCGTCGCCCTATTCGTAACTATCAACTTATACTCGTTGGTTTTCCTGTTGTTTTATTTGCCCAATTGAGTATTTTTTCCACTCGTTTATCTCACTACAGTCTCACTCTTTATCCTTTTATTGCCTTATTCGCAGCGATAGGTTTAGATTGGTTGGGGAGAATTTATCAGTTAGGATATGTCAATCGAAAACCTCTATTGCAAAAGGGAAATATTCCCCGGACTCTCAGTTATGCTTGTGGCTTACTCGGTCTTTTATTGGTACTCGCATCCATAGTTGCATTTGCCTGGGGCGATCGCAAATATTCAACTCTCGGTTTAATTCTGGGTTTAAGTTGGTTAATTGTGCCAGTAGTCTGGATCAGTCGTTACCACTTGGGCTGCAAGTTTCTCACGGCTGGTTATTGGATAGCTGGTTGGTTAATTCCCTGCTGGTTAGGTTTAGCGGTTGCTAGTGGCTTTGGTTTATTGGGCGATTATAACCCTGCTTACAGGACTTTTTTCCAAAAACCTGCGATCGCTTCTATTTTACAAACCTATCCCATATATTTTGTGCAATTAGGTGGTAAAAATGCTGTGCTACTCAGGTTTTATACTCCTCTTCACGGTCAAAAAGTAGAAACAATTGCCCAAGTACCACCCTCTAGCTATGCTTGGGTTTACAAACAACCATCTTCTCAAATATCCCCACCACACCGGGTAATCGGATCAATACAAGATTACAAGTTAATCCAAATCTTACCCTAATGAGGAAAGCAGAACCCATAGATTAGGAGCAAAGGAGAACGCAAGACACAAAAATCTGTCAATATCAGGATAGTATAGTTCCCTGTCCTCAGATTATGGTTCAAACAATCCAGCCAAAAGACATTACCCTACTGGAATTAGAGACAAAATTTGGACTCCAATTTATTGAGTATGAGCAATTTTTCCTAGAATGGCAAGATAAACTACCAGAAATTACCAGTGTTGAAAAACAACAACTTGACCGAGTTAAAGCCAGTTATTCTAATTTGCTCAAGTACCCTCCCTTACTAGAAAACACCGTCAAAATGGTGGTGTTATCTCCTCTGTTGGATTTAGCAGACTTTTATCTCTCTCCATTTCACGTCAAATCGGAAAAATCTGTAGAAATTTCTGCTAAAAATGAAGACGTTACTGTTAAAGGACAGATTGATGTTTTAGTTTTGTTTGAACAGCTAGTAGTAATAGTTATAGAATCCAAACAAGCAGCTTTTTCTGTGGAAGTCGGAAAACCTCAACTTTTAGCTTATATGCTGGCGTTATCTAACTCTGATCAACCAATATATGGGCTAATATGCAATGGCAGTAGTTTCCTTTTCGTTAAATTGATTAAGCAAGAAACGCCTAAATATGCTTTGTCTCGCTTGTTTTATATCTTTAATCCAGGAAATGAATTGTATTCAGTTTTAAGTGTGTTAAAACGATTGGGTCAATTAGTTAGAAATAGCAGTTGAGTAGATGTGAAGATACAATGATAACGATTATCGTTATATCTCACAAACTCGGCAATGGAAACGACTCCACCACAGTTACCCAGCAAAATTGACTTGGCAATTATTGGTGCTGGCCCTCATTCGTTAACATTTATTACCCATTTGCTACAAAAACGGTCAAAAATGAAGGGTAGGTTTTTGGTATTTGACCCTAGTGGCAGATGGCTGAGTCGATGGGAGCAGCAGTTTGCAGCTTTAGATATACCACATTTGCGATCGCCTGCGGTACATCATCCCGACCCCAAACCCTTCGCTTTACGAAAATTTGCCGAATCTCGTTCCCAAGAATTATTTCCCCCCTACGACTTACCAGGGACTCGGCTGTTTGAAGACTTATGTAATGATGTGATTCATCGTTGGGATATACAAGATTTAGTTGTGCCTGCCAAAGTAACACGTCTTGAACCCTTACATCAGGGTTTTCGTTTGTGGTTGCAAGATGGTGAATCAATTCTTGCCAAGCGGGTTATATTAGCTACCAACAACAGTCAACTTCAGATTCCCGACTGGGTAAATCACATAGCATCAGCATATCCCCAAGATAAACTCTGTCACTCCCAACAAGTAGATTTACGACAATTACATTTAGCAGGTGAAAGAGTCTTAATTGTCGGTGGTGGTTTAACCAGTGGACATTTAGCCGTTGGTGCGATGACTCGCGGTGCAAAAGTCCAATTGATGATTCGGCGACAGTTGCAAGCCAAATTATTTGACGCTGAACCTGGTTGGTTAGGGTCAAAATACTTAAAGGCATTTTTGGCTGAGTCAGATTATCAACAGCGATCGCAAATGATTCAGCAAGCGCGGAATGGCGGTTCTGTAACACCAGCAATGGCTATGCAATTACGGCGATTGGTGCGTGCTGGTCATGGGAGAATAGATGAATATTGCCAAATTGTTGCTGCTCAATGGTTAGATAATCATTGGCAGGTAAAATGCAATGATGATAGTGAATATGAGTGCGATCGTATTTGGCTTTCCACTGGTAGTAAATTTGATGTTCAGGCTGAACCATTATTACAAGAAGTTTTAAATGCGTACCCGATTCCTGTAATCAACGGCTTACCTATTTTAGATACTTGTCTGCGTTGGCCTGGTTGTGAATTATTTTTGATGAGAGGGTTAGCAGCTTTACAGATAAGGCCGACAGCACGAAATTTATCAGGTGCGAGAATGGCTAGTGAAAAAATTGTCCCAGCGATTATCAAGCCAAGTGTTGTTCTTCCTCATCCTAAAATTGCTTAACTCTTTTATGGAAAAATGAAGTAAATGATAAAGTTGTAAAAATTTTCATGAAAGTAGAAGTTTTACCCCACAATCTTATTTGGCGTAGCAAATTTGAGGATGAAACAAAGCTGATTGCACCAGTTTTCGCTAACAATTTAGTGACTATTCACCATATTGGCAGCACTGCGATTCCTCATATCTATGCCAAGCCCATTATTGATATTTTGGTTGAGGTAAATGATATTAGCAAGGTAGACGAACTTTGTTCGGCTATGACAGCATTAAGTTACGAAGTCATGGGTGAATTTGGCATACCAGGCCGTCGTTACTTCCGCAAAGATGATGTGACTGGTACAAGAACCCATCATGTTCATACTTTTGAGGTTGCTTCACTCGAAGTAAAACGACACTTAGCATTTCGGGATTATATGATTGCTCATCCTGAAACTGCACAGAGATATAGTGAATTAAAATGTCAGTTAGCCAAACAATATCCGAATGATATTAATGGATACATGGATGGAAAAGATGGGTTTATCAAGGAGATAGAAAAAAAAGCATTGATATGGAAAACACTCTCGAAATCTTAGCAAGCATAAAAATCTAAGGTTGTGACTGTTGAATTCTGGGTGGAAAAATTAAGTATGTTCCGCCTAAACCTTCTACAATGGTGCGTGTATTGGCAAACATCATCTTTTGATAGGTATCTGCATCACTTCCCGGTTCTCCTAGCCCCTTCGTATATAGTTGTCTTTCTGATAATTTAACATTTGCTTCTGCTGCTACAGACTCCATTAACTCAGGATTAACTGTTGTTTCTAGAAAAATTGTTGGTACTTTCGACTTTTGGATGTATTGCACCAAATTTTTGACACGTTGATTTGTAGCTTGTTCTTCATTGCCAAAACTGGCTGAAGGAATACCATAAGCTTTGGTGTAATAATCTATGGCATTATTGGTTGTGACAACTTTCAGTTTATCTTTAGGAATACTCGCAATTCTTGATTTGATCCAACTATCTATCTGTGTGAGTTCAATTATGATTCGTTTGGTATTCTCTTGATAAATATCTGCATCTCTGGGGGATAATTTCTTTAAGTTGTTATTAATGACTTCCACCATTTTGATTGCATTCTGGGGATGATGCCAAATATAAGGATTAATGACTGGGCGACCATTTACCTGAAATTGTCGTGCTTTAGGAAGTGCAACTTGATTAACAGCTATTTTAGTAGTTGGAGTTTTTGTCGCTGTAATTATTTTAGTTAATGCTGGCTCTAGATTATAACCATTATAAAAAATTAATTTTGCTTCTTCAATCGCTGTCAGGTCTTCTGGTTTTGGTTGATAATCTTGGGCATTTGTATTAGGAGGAATTATACAGGTAAGATTAATTGTATTTTCTGCAATTTGTTTGGCTAAGTCACAAAGTACACTGGTAGTAACTACAACTTTAGGAAGATTTTCATCGACTGTGGTAGAAGTCTGAGTGAAGGATGTATTTATAGCTTGATTTCCACAGCCGAAAAATCCAACTGTTAAAAAGAAAAATCCAAGTCGTAAGCAAATATTGTTTAGTAGTTTTTTTGACATATTTTAACCATGCTGAATGTGTAAAACAGCTAATTTTCATGAGTAGCAATTATTTATTTACTACTAGTTTTTTGATCAAAGAATTAAATAAACATACACAGTAAAGGCACAGAAATGCTGTGCCTAAAATGATATTTATAATTTTTAACGGGATTAAAAATCTATAGATGGCAATTTACCTTGTAAAAGTTGAAATTTAGACTGAAGGCAATTAGCACAATTACAACCTAGTTGTTCGGTTATAGGATTAGATGTTTGAGTCAAATGTGGGATTGCTATTTCTGAAAATGGTTGAATATGTTCTAGTGTCAGTATTGGGGTGGTAGATATGGATTTGACACTAGCATTGGCTGGTTTGGCTGCCACTAGTATAGATGACAGAATCACAGGAAAGGCAAGCAAAAACAGTTTGACTAGGTTCATACTGCAAATATTAAAGACTGCTGTTGATACAGCATAGCCAATTTTATTGATGAGCTTCAACATTAGTAACTGTCTAGGACTTAACTACGCCCAAAGCCTTGACCGCGTAATACTTTTGACCAAATGAGGATTTCCCCTTTGTCACCACCTGCGGCTAATAATTTACCTTGAGGATGCCAAGCTAAGGTAGAAAAGCCATCAGCAACGCCTGTGAGGATTTGGGATACTTGCTGGGCTTTGTTCCACAAACACAACCAGCCATCTGTAGCCGCCGAAGCTAACAGAGAACTTTGAGGTGCAAAAGCGATCGCATTAATCACACCCACATGATTAGTCAAAACCCGCGCTTCCCAACCCAAGTTCTCATCCTCTAGCTTTTCCCAGACCACAATCCCTTCCACACTGGAAGTAGCTAACAATGGCGCACCTATTTTAGTATTAATTTCTGACCAAGCCAATTGACGAATCTTACCAGGGAAGCCACGCATCACCCAAGGGTCGGGATTGTTCCATTCCAAAACAGTGACACTGCGATCCATGTTACCGGAGGCGAGAAATTTGCCATCAGTTGACCAACCCATAGCGACGCTAACAGTTGGCATACTGAGAAGATATGGTTCTTCTTCCCAGTTTTGAGAGTGCCAAATTTTAACTCCTTGGTTTCCACCAATGGCGAGATATTCCCCATCAATCCGCCAATCAATACTCAATGCGGAGGAGTCGGAAAAATTCAGGGTGACAACCACCTCACGATTATCAGCATCCCAAACTTGGACGTAACGCCCTAAACTAAAAGCCAACTGGTTATTAACATGATTCCAAGCCAGCTTATCCACCCAAGCAGGGGCATTTTCTAAGGTGGTAATTAATTCCTGTCCCTGCCAAATTTTCACCCGTCCATCCTGTCCCCCAACGGCTAAAAATTGACCATCCCTGGAGAAAGCTACACAATCTACTGATTGACCTTCACCACTTTGCAAAGTTGTTAATTCACCATCTTGCCACAGTACCACTTCCCCAGCCGCCGAGGTTGCAGCTAGAGTATCACCTAATGGCGACCAGGCGATCGCAGTTACATACTCTGCGAGTGTCCCGGAATAGTGTTCTTCAAATTCTTTTGATTTGCTAGTTGTGAGGTTCATAGTGCTAGGGATTGGGGACTAGGAATTTTAGATTTTGCGGAAAGTTCTGTAGGCGGGTTTCCCGCCGTAGGAAACTTTTCAAGACGTATTTTAGATTTTGGATTGAATAATCTAAATCCAAAATTGCAAATCCACTCATTGAAAAGCTGGGGACTGGGGATTAGAAAGCAGAGGAGTAGGGGAAGCAGGGGAGCAGAGAGGAATACTAATAATTAATTTCACGCTCTTTACTCCCTACTCAGCACTCAGCACTCACTACTCAGCTGCCATACAAGCAAGAAAATCTTGTTTCAATTGGGCTTCATCGAGATTGCGACCGATGAAAACCAATTCGTTTTTCCGTTTCTCGCTAGCTTTCCAGGGTCTATCAGGTCTGCCATCCAATATCATATGCACACCTTGGAAGACAAATCTATTATCCTCCCCAGCAATATTTAATATGCCTTTCATCCGAAAGATATCTGGGCCTTGGGTACGCAATAATTCTGAAAGCCAAGCATTTAATTTCTGCCCATCCAGTTCCCCTGAATCTACCAAAGCTACAGAAAAAATACTATCATCATGTTCGTGGGTATCTTCACCCAAAAAATTGGGATCTATTTCTAACGCGCGATCTAAATCAAACGCATTCACACCTAATAAAGCATCCATTGCTAATTCTGAATTTTGGGTGCGATAAATTTTCGCCATCGCATTCATCGATCGAATCCGTTTTTCTAATTCATCTAATTCTGCTGGGGTTACTAAATCTGTTTTATTAAGTAAAATTACATCGGCAAAGGCAATCTGTTCTTGAGCTTCATCTGCATCCCAGTGCTGCCAAATATGCTTGGCATCAACCACTGTCACTACAGCATCTAAAGCCAGTTGGCTTTGCATATCTTCATCTACAAAGAATGTCTGAATTACTGGTGCAGGGTCGGCTAACCCAGTAGTTTCTATAACTAAATGGTCAAACTTATCGCGTCGCTTCATCAAATTGTTAATGATGCGAATTAAATCCCCTCTGACGGTACAACAAATACAGCCATTGTTCATCTCAAATATTTCTTCATCGGCATCAATTACTAATTGATTATCAATGCCGACTTCCCCAAATTCATTAACAATCACAGCCACTTTTTTGCCGTGTTCGTAGGTGAGGATGTGATTAAGTAGAGTTGTTTTACCTGCTCCTAAATAGCCGGTCAAAACAGTCACGGGAACTGAATTTATCATTACGTCAGCAACCATACTTTTAAAACCTCTTATCTCACCTTATGGATAATTATTATCACCCATCATAAATCCTTTTATATTTTTGTGTGAATTTGCCATTAATGCAAGCTGCAATCTACACTATTTGCTGTTTTTGGCATCTGTACTTAGTTATAAATATTCACAATTCACCAGGATTGAAGACTTCTATTTTTAACAAATTCTTCATTGACAAACCCATAAAGAGCATGATAATCATTATCGTTGGTAAAAATTATACTTTCAGGGAGAACCCTAGTGGTTTCAAAATACACTAGCTTTTGGCACAAGCAAGCTTATATTGCTGTGGGCTTTTTGGCTGTTGCGCCATTAGTTGTATCTACAGCTATTGCACCTGCACAAGCTCATGATGACACTGAATATTACATTGGCTTAGATGGGTTACAGATTCTTTTAAGCGGGACATATGCAGGATTAGATAACCCGAACTACAACCGTTTGACCTTCTTATCTGCACACCGGGAAGCAAACCCTGCGAGTAATCATTTTCATTTATAGTGGGGACTTATAGCTACTTAGGTGCTGTAGATAGCCCAAGTATTAATTCAACCAGTGCTAATAACAGAATCCCTGAGACTTATACGGGTATTCCACCACTAAAATTATTACCGGGTACAGGGATTTATTCTGGTCGCTTGATTAGCTCTGACACCCATGAAGAATATAGCAATCTAAACATCCAATCCATAACATCTTTAGCAGGTGCTTTAGAAGAAGACGACCAGTATTTATTTAATAGTTCTGGTGGTCGTTGGCAGTCGCCTCTGACGGGTGCAACAATTGGTCTACAGTTATTGGAAATTAGTAGTGGATTGAATATTGCGAATGAGGCGGGTGAAAATATCCTCAATTCTCTTGGTGATATTTATACCCTCGGTGGTGGTGACGATTTTTCCTTCACCCCTACTTTTTGGACTCAGAAAACAGCAACACCAGGTACTTACTCAGCAACATTTAAGCTGGTGGATTTAAGTAGTAATAACTATTTAGAGTCTGGTACATTTAGCTTTGATTTCAGAGTAGAAAAAGTACCAGAACCTTCTACTACTATTGCTTTAGGATTCGCTGGTTTATTAGCTTTGTCTATTTCTCATCTGAAGAAACGCACTGTAAAAACTTTGAATTAGTAAGTCGTTGGGAAGAAATCAAACTAACTATGTATTTTGCGATGTGAAATACTTGTGATTGAGTTCTTAGTAAGGGCTTTAGTCCTTAAAAAAGGGCTAAAGCCCTTACTACAAACCTTTAATGATGTAAAAAATCCTCAATGGCTGTAAAAATCTCTGCTGGGTATTCCTCGTGCATTCCCAAAGAACCAGGAAGTACAACACTTCTAACCCCTGGGAGTGCAGCGACAGCTTCCATTTCGGCGCGTGATTTCGGTGGACTCGATTCTGCAATCACTACCATGAGGGGAAGAGATAAGGACTGTACAAGTGCTAGAAAATCGGATTGATTGCGTACTGCGTCAATATTACCAGTTACAAAAGCGGCAGAAGCAAACCTAGCACCAGGTTTTTGGGTGGATTGCCATTTCTTTTCCATGAAACTGGGTGTAAGTTTTGTTGTATCGACAAACACATGGCGACGATACATAAACCTTAAGAAAGAAGGAGTAGTGTTGAGTTTGTAGAGAATTTGACCGACAATAGGCGATCGCACTAATCCCCTAACTACACCAGCTAAAATTGGATTTGCCCCCATTGTTGGTAAAGGGCCGCGCCAAGTCGGTGCAATCAAGACAATTTTTGAGAAAGTATCTAGCTGTTTGTGCGCTAGTTGCAACACATAACCAGCAGCATGACCAGCTGCTATAACAGTTATAGGAGTAGAAAAAACAGCCTGAACAAAATCCCCCAGAAATTGCTGATAAATCTCTGGTCGGTAATCTATACTAGGGCGAGAAGATTGCCCAAAACCAGGCCAGTCCAAAGCCACTACTTGAAAATGAGGAGCTAGTAGCCTAGCCAATCCAGCCATTTCTTGACGGGTGGATACGCTGCTAAAAGCTGGCAATAGTAATAGAGGTGAACCATTGCCAAGAGTTTCATAAACAACGCGCAATGGTTGATTTTCCCATTGCCAGACATATTCTTGAACTACTCCACCAAATCCAGTAGGGTCATAGGTTGATAATAAACTGGTAGACATCGCACTAAATATTGGGTAGTTGTCACAATACTTTTAGTTTGGCAGGTCTAACTTACATTCCAACGCTTTTTTTTGCATAGTTTTAAAAATGTTATAAAACCCATTAGCGCGAGAAGGGGTAAGGCTGACATTTAAACCAGTCGCTTGGATAAAATCTGGTGTGAGTTCCACAATTGCGGTAGGTGCTAGTTCGTTTAAGCCTTCAATTAATAGGGCGAGTAATCCTTTCGTCAATTGTGAATCAGAATCCCCCTGATATGTCACCTTACCATCATGCAAAGTTGCAGTTACATATACTTGGGAAACGCAACCAGGGACTTTATTTTCTGGGACTTTATCAGCTTCTGGAAACGCTGGCATTTTTTGAGCATACCAGATGAGTTGTTCATAGCGTCGTTTTGGATCTGTCGCCCGTTGAAAACGCTGGACAATTTTAGCTAGAGCAGGCGGTAAGGAGTCTAAAGTTGAAGACATAACAGCAGTTGCGAATAATCGGTCTTTCTTTGAGTGTAGATTATCTTCAATCTAGGCGATCGCAGAATTGCCCAGCTACGCCAAAAAAAGATGGTGAACAGAAATAACCCCGATTTTCTCAAAATTCGGGGTTATGGAATCTATCAAAACTGAATCACATTACTTACTTAGCAGTGGGTTCAGAAGTTGCAGCAAGCATTTTTGCAGCATTTTCTTCGCTTTCTAGAATACCGAATTCAATCAACAACTCTTCTAGTTCTTCCATCTCAATTGGGGTAGGAATCTGAAGATTCTTGTTGTTGACGATTTTGGTAGCCAATGTCCGGTATTCGTTACCTTGTGCGCTATCTGGTGCGTACTCGTTAACGGTCATCCGGCGCAACTCAGCGTGTTGAACAATGTTGTCACGAGGTACATAGTGAATCATTTGGGTGTTCAACCGTTTTGCCAGAGTTTCGATCAATTCGATTTCTCTGTCAACGTTCCGGCTGTTACAAATCAAACCACCTAAACGTACACCACCTGTGTGGGCATATTTCAAAATACCGCGAGCGATGTTGTTTGCAGCGTACATCGCCATCATTTCACCTGATGTCACGATGTAGATTTCTTGTGCTTTGTTTTCGCGGATAGGCATCGCGAAACCACCACATACAACGTCACCTAGTACGTCATAAGATACAAAGTCAACGTCTTGGTAAGCACCATTTTCTTCTAAGAAGTTGATGGCGGTGATAATACCACGACCAGCACAACCTACACCGGGTTCTGGTCCACCAGACTCCACGCACTTCACACCACGGAAGCCGGTTAACATTACTTCTTCGAGTTCTAGGTCTTCAACTGCGCCACGTTCAGCAGCCAAGTGCAGAACTGTGGTTTGAGCTTTAGAGTGCAGCATCAAACGGGTGGAGTCAGCTTTAGGGTCACAACCTACAATCAGGATGCGTTGACCCATTTCTGCCATTGCTGCCAAGGTGTTTTGAGAAGTAGTAGACTTACCAATACCGCCCTTACCGTAGAAAGCTATTTGTCTGATTTTTTTGTCAATACTCATGGTTTGTGTTTTCCTACAATAACTGTGAATGCAAAGTTCTAGAGTAAATATTGGTAAGAGGTTGCACAGATGAGGGTTTCTCTCTCAGGAATATTGCAAGTATTACTGTACTCACGACTGAGTCCAGAAAAGCTTGACATAGACATTGCAGTTAATTGTCATAAATCACCATCGGTTGCTCAAGCCTTAAGAGTGGTTACAGCAGGAATATTTATCCAGGTTTTTTCCCTGAACCCAACTAACCAACATTGCAATCCACTCTGAATGGTGCTGACAACCTTCCTGATTTCGTATATGTCAATACCTTACATTAGCAACCTCAAACACTAGGATTTGGGCAATGTATTGGTGACTGTTGACAATATGCTTAAATTCCTAAATCTTGGGGAACTATATCTACTCTGCTTCAAGTTTTTACGCCCAAAGTGAGCAACTACTAGAACATAGTTTGCTAATAGGAATAGTTAATTCCCATTGCACGATATTCAGTAACCGTTCTGATTTTTTTTAGATTGCCAGGATGTACTAAGAGTCTTTCTTCCCAGTCTCTTAGAGTAATTATTTCTGGCAGGTAATACTAGCTTGTCTAGCCAACTCTCACTAGTTATTACCTAAGCAAGTTATCACTGACTTCAAGTTTGTACTAATGCGACAATCCTGTTTATCTGGCTGATTTATACCGTTACCAAAAGGTGTAACGATATTGAAGTGGATTTACCAGAGCAAAAGGACTTGATTAAGTCGCAATATTACTTGCGAAGTCTTTTTGCGTGCTTGCTTTTTTGATTCCTGTTGTCATCCTAACATAGTTTTACTAATTTATTCATTCGATATTAAATTATTTTTTCTGGACATATTATTGTTTTGATTATTTCGCTGAAACATGAGTCTGGGCTTTAGATTTAAACAAAATGGCAGGTATTCATCAGGTACAAAGGAATAGTTGAAAAGCGTAATTCATTTTACATAAACCAGAAGATAGACCTGCTTATTTTGAACTTTTTTGTGCTGCGAAAATGTTTTCGATAAATTCGTATTTTTATTAATTTTGTGATTATTAATTGCCAGTTTTGTTTTATGTTTTGGCTCAAACTGAATAGTTTTTTAAGTTATTTGATGATTTTAAACACAGAAATCATAATTGATTAAATATCAAGGATAAAAGAATTTGAATTAAGTAGGGTGTAACACCAGGTCAAAGCTGAACTTTGCATCATGATGCGAGTTGTTTAACTCCAACCTGATTTGAGAAATATTCATTTGTTGTGCATACAGATATTAGAGGCAAAAAGAAGCTTCATTTCATCAGCTAGTTGCAACTATGGGAAAAATGTAAAAACTGTTGATATTGGGTTTAAATAATAATTGCGTTGGCGTAGCATCTCGTAGAGAAGGTAGAGATGGCGTAGTCACCTAGCAAATTCATACATTATGATAATATTCATTAAGATGTAATGGCAAGCACAAAATAAATATCTTTTGTGTGTATATAAATAGGTTTCTCCAGCATCATCTCAATCTACCTACCAAAATTGATCCCCAAATTTATGAAGTATTGAAAATGAATGTTAAATATTAATGCAAAATAGCAATTTCTCTTGAATTTATTGCGAGATTTTTCAGATGATATTTTCAATTATTCGATTAAATTTCAGGAGCATAAATTCAGGTGTTAACTTCAACCTTACTCGCTGCTGCCACCGCACCCCTGGAATGGAGTCCCACAGTTGGGATTTTCATGATTATTGCCAATATCATTGCCATCACCTTTGGCAAATTCAGCATCAAGTATCCCAGTTCAGAACCAGCTTTACCTTCTTCTAATCTCTTCGGTGGCTTTGGTTTACCCGCTTTATTAGCAACTACAGCCTTTGGCCACATCTTAGGAGTAGGTCTAATTTTAGGACTACATTACCTAGGTAGATTTTAGGATAAAAGCTTAGGAAGTAAACAGTAGAAATCAGCAAAATATTTTTGCTGATTTGAGGTTATTTTCTACTTACCTAAATAATGTAGTTATTGATTGTTGTGTCTGTATCTATGAGCCAGGGAATATATTCCCTGGCTCTTTTCTATTTGTTAGTTGGCTGCTACTAAAGGCTGAAGTGTGTTAACTTTCCGCCGTACTGATTCCCCTGTCAGCAGTTCTACAACATCCATCCCATTGCCAATTACACCCGGTACACTGGGATACCCAGCACTTGCACCCACTAAAAACAGGTTTGGTAATTCCGTCGTGTATCCTATGCGATTTAATCCTACTTGTTGGGGTACTAATTTCGCCCCATAAATATTACCTTCTGGTTGTCCTAGATAATATTCGCTGGTGGTAGGTGTACCGTAAACCTTCATGCGCGTGTAATTGTCTATGTCAGGAATCAAATCCCTAACACTGTGCATGATTTGTTGGTAAACTTCACGTTTTTTGGCTTTGTAAGCTTGTAAGTCAGTTTTGTGCAGATGTTCAAAAGGTGCGTAAGGGCAAACGGTGGCAATTTCTAGAATATGATGTCCTTCTGGGGCTATTCCCGGTTCATCAGATTTCATAGTTGGACAAGACAAGAAAATCCACGGTTGGCTAAAGTCACCTTGCAATTGTTGTTGATATTCTCTATTTAAGTTACCTGTAGGATAGTACCAAGTATTCCAATTACCGATGCCATAACGTTCTGGTTGAAAGCGGCTATCTAAACCCAGGTAAATATTAAAAGCACTAGCTGAATATTCATAGCCAGTCAACCGCCGACGTTCCCTATGGCTGATGGCTTCATTCTCGTGCATCAACTCTACTGTTAATTTGGGGTCAAGGTCGCTAATATAAGCCTTGGTAGCACGATAGATTTTGCCATCAGCTAATACACTATGAACACTACCGTTACTGACTTGGATATGATTAACCGTGGTAGCATAGGCAATTACACCCCCACTGGCGGTAATGGCATCAACAATGGTGTCTACAAAGTGCTTAAAGTGATGTTTGGGATAATAAGCACCTTCGGAATAGTCCCAAACTAGGGAAGTATGGGTAAGAAGGGCTATTTCTTGGGGTGGTAGTGCATAGTCGCCACTTTGTCCGGCTAGGATGGCTTGTAATTTAGGTGATAACCCGACATGATTATATAAATCTTGCAGAGTCCAACTGCGCTTGCGAAAAAGATTGAAATATTTTGGCAACTTTAACCAGTTAGACCATTTTTGATCATACCAACGCACTTCTTGCCCTAAGCTGCGAATTTCGTGATGGAGTTGCTGAATTTCATCACAGTAGCGGTTGATAGCATTAGCTTCTTCTGGGAAGGTGGAAAGCAATCGGGAACGCAGACTTTCCCACCCTAGGGGAATCCTAAAATCTGCCTCTGGTGTGATGATGCGATCTATGCAATCTGGATTTAGGCTATTAAAGGGTACATCTCGGTTAATATAGTTGAGAAATTGCGCGATCGCTTGACCACTACCACATTGAGAAATATAATGCACATCAGCACAAAAACTATATTCCCCATAATCAAAGGTGTGACAGCAACCACCAGGTAAATAGTGTTTTTCTAAAACTGCGACATTATATCCCTGACGTGTTAAGCAAGCTGCTGTTGCTAATCCACCTAATCCAGCTCCTAAAATTACATAATCAAAGATTTCCATGTTACCCTCCTCTGGTAATCTTGATTGCTTTTGATTTAAGTGGTCTGATTTTTATAAAGGGTAGGTTTCTCAACCCACCCCCAACTACCTCACCGCAAGCGAGGCTAAGGTGTATACACAAGTTTTAATGAAAGAACTTATGTGATGAGGAAATGCTATATTAGCTCCGGTTTCTGAGTGATGGGTATTCGGTCAATACTGTTCGGATAAGAGAGTATAGGGGATTGGATTGAGGAACGTAGCAAGATACCGCAGAGGAACTCAACATTTGCACGTATTTGTTGGGTTAATCTACGATTAGGGTTACGTGCGCCAACGCAAAGCCTTAATTGAACCGTATTGTGGATTGGCTAGGAAACAATAGCTAGTATGTAGTTACCCTGAAATTCTCAAATTCAGGAAAGATTTAGCCTGTGATTTTTATTAAGTGGCAGATACTGATTGGCTAAGTAGTGCTGATCAATCTTGGTAGGGTGAATTTGGGATTGATGTACTTTAGTTTATCTAGAATCTCAAGCTTTGTTCAAGAACTTTTGTCTTTCTTAATAATTTTTTAAAATATCATAAAAACTACTTAATCTGCGGGAAACCTGAAAGTAAGTGTTTTAGTTTTTGTCAGCTTTTTGGATACATTAGCCGAACGCCTGGGTAATTCTAATAACTTTAGTTAACCGCAGCTAAAGGCTGTGTGGGAATTTCTATGCAAAACTTACAACCTTTACCAGGTTCAGAAATACAGTTAATTTTACCGCCGTGTTCTTCCACTATAATTTTATAGCTAATAGATAAACCTAACCCAGTACCTTGTCCTGGTTGTTTGGTGGTAAAGAATGGTTCAAAAATCCGCGATCGCACATTTTCTAGAATGCCACAACCATTGTCAGCAATACTAATGAAGATTGTATGATTTTCTATAACTTTTGTAGATATTTTAATTTGGGGCGTGACAGTAATTTTATCCAAAGACATGGCAGATTCTAGAGCATCTATAGAATTATTAATAATATTCATAAATACCTGATTCATCTGCGCTGCGTAACACACTACTTCAGATAATTCACCATACTCTTTTATGACTTCTATCGCTGGAAAATCATTTTTAGCTTCCAGCCGATGTTGTAAAATTAACAAAGTGCTGTCGATACCTTCATGCAGGTCAACAGGTTTCATTTTCGCTTCGTCAAGTCTGGCAAAACTACGTAATGATAAAACCATCTGAGAAATTCGTTCTGCACCTATCATCATTGATTTGAGAATTTTTGGTAAATCATCAGCAATAAAATCTAAGTCTAATTCTGCTATCTGCTCTTGAAATTCTTTCTTAGGCTGGGGATAATTTTTTTTGTAGCCATCCACTAATTTAAATAAATTTTCTGTGTGTTCATTCACGTATGTGATGTTACCGTAAATGAAACTAATTGGATTGTTAATTTCATGGGCTATTCCAGCTACTAATTGCCCCAAACTCGCCATCTTTTCACTTTGAATTAACTGGCTTTGTGTTTCTTGTAATTCTTTTAGTGCGTGAGCAATTGCTTCCTTTTGGCACTTGGTTTGTTCTAGTAACTCCGCCTGTTGAATCCCCACACCTAATTGAGTGCTAATCTGCACTAATAAATCTATTTCATCCTCTTGCCATTCATGAGGTTGAGTATTTTGATAAGCACCTAATAATCCCCATAGTTGCTCACCTTGAAAAATTGGCACAACTATGTATGCTCTAGCTTTCATTGTTTTAATCAAAGCCAGATGATGTTGAGAATAATTTCGGCTGTGAATATCATTAATAGCAATAATTTTGCCGTTAGCGAAATCGCCTCCTTGGGTTTTTTGTAAGTAATCATCTGCGATCGCATCTACAATTTTGCTGACTGGTGTCCAACCATCAGCTAATGATTCCGCAACAAATTCACCACTCCAATCAGACTGAAAACGATAGATGATGACGCGATCTACTTCCAATAACCGCCGGACTTCTTGAGTGCTGGTAATAAAAATAGTATTCAAGTCCAGGGAACGGCGGATTTTTTCTACTGTCGCCGCTAAAGCTTTTTCCCTGGCTGCGGCTTTGCGTTCTCGTTCGGCGGCTTTTGCTAGTTGTTCAGCTTGCACTTGCACCTGTTGCAAAGTTTCGGCTTGTTGTAGTGCTATGCCTAGCTGTACACCAACTTGAGCTAATAAGTTGGTTTCTTCTTCTTGCCAATAACGCAGTCGCGAGTTTTGATAGGCTACTAACAAACCCCACAGTTTTTCACCTTGGCAAATCGGCACAAAAATTTCATTACGAGCATAGTTCCCTGGTTGTGTTTCTGGTGACAGCAAGCGTTCTGTAGGAGGTTGTGGTTTGATTATTGGTTGCCAACCATTAAGAAGGGAATCAGCCACAAATTCACCACTCCAATCAGGATGAAAGCGATAAATTGCTACTCTTTCGACTCCTAGTAAACCTCGTACCTCTTGAGTAGTGGTTGTAAAAATGATTTCAATATCTAGAGAGTGGCGGATTTTTTCTACAGTGTTTGCTAATGCTCGTTGGCGTTCCGCAGCTTTGCTGAGTTCTGCGGCTTGGATTTGCATTTGTTGTAAGTATTCCGCTTGCTGTAAAGCTACACCTAATTGAGTGCTAACTTGAGTAAGTAAGTAAACTTCATCTTCTTGCCAATCACGAATCCCAGTGTTTTGGTAAACTGCTAACAAACCCCACAGCTTTTGTCCGTGATATATGGCAATGATTACATAGGCTCTGGCTTGATAAATTTCTAATACATTGAGGTAACACTCACTAAACCCTGCATTGTAAATATCAGGACAAACGCGATACACTTCACCTCTGGTGAAACGACCACCTTCTGTATCTTGTAAGTAAGTATCTGCTACTGGAGTTTTGGCTAACTCTTTAGCACTACATTCACTGACATTTTCTTTTAATTCTGGTCTTTGTAACTGTTCATCGATCAGGGAAATCCAACCCTCTCTCACAGATTCAAAAACAAACTCCCCAGTCCAATCGGGATTGAAGCGATAGATGGCTACACGGTCAGTATTGATGAGTTTTCTGATTTCTGCGGTACTGGTGCGGAAAATGGTTTCTAAATCTAGGGATTGGCGAATTTTTTCAATGGCGATCGCAATTGTTTTTTGCCACTCTACGGCTTTTTCTCTGGCTTGAGCTTGTGCTAGTTGTGCTGATTGTGCTTTGGCTTGTTCTATATAATCTGCTTGCTGTAAAGCCACTGCCAAATGTTCAGCAATTAACTGCACAAACTCAATTTCGGCAGTTTCCCATTGTCGAGTGCTACTACACTGATGAATGCACAATAACCCCCACAAGTCTTGACATTTGATTAAGGGAACAACAATATTGGCACGTACTTGGAATTTCTCCAGCATCTGAACGTAACAATCACTGATTCCAGCTTCATGGATATCAGCCATTGCTGTAATTTTACCCTGCTGATGCAGCCTAGCAAATTCCTCTGTAAGACAGTGATCGCCCAATTTGGTTGTTAATAAGGCACTCCATTCATCTCCCACATCTTCGTAGATAAATTCTCCTTCCCATCCCAAATTAGGAGTAAAACGAAACACCCCAACTCTGTCTGTATTCAGAGATTGGCGGACTTCAGTAACCGTAACTTTGAAGATAGTATTTATATCCAGAGACTCACGAATTTGGGCTATTACTCTAGATAAGGCTGTTTTCATAATCTGTCTTAAATATAAATAGGGAATAGGAAATTAGAAATGAAGTCATATATCATAATTCCCTAGGCAGAAGTAAATTTAACAGTAAAAATTTAAAGACACGATAAATAAATACCGTGTCCCTGGGAAAATATTCTTGAAAAAACTGTGCTTTGTTCACTAGTGAATCATCGCCGCTTAGTAGTGGTGCGTCGGAGTTCACGTTTTTCGTTCTCTTGAAGACGGCGATCGCGCCATTCTGCCAAGGTTAAATAGCCAACGCCACCAGTAACTACTACTAGCAGCACTAAGGCGACTAAAGCCAAAATACTCAGAAATGGACTTTCCACAATGCCTCTATAGTCCGTTACGACCCCATACTACCATTGCAATTGACCAAGTAAACACAACTAGTAGTGATACCCAACCCAATGTCAAAATCGCCATAGTTTTACTTCTGAAATTTTTTACAAAACGTCTCTAATATTTATCATACTGGTTACTGGGGACTGGGTACTGGGCAATTTTCCCATCTTTATCTCAACTAAAGATGAATCATGAATTCATACCTAATCTCTCATCCCAATTTTCAATCTTGATTATGAACCGAATTTTAGATCATCAATACATGGCAGAACGGCTAGAATCCCTTAAAGCCGGAATTATTGGGGGTTTGGCTTTGGGTTTGGCTTTCTTAATTACTAGTTTTGTCAATACCCTGGTGCTGGCCAAGTATTTTCCCATACTCGTAAGTCTGCAAAGAGATTTTAATTGGTATTGGTTAATGAGTGGGGCGATCGCTGGTTTTTCTGGTTTACTATTCGGTGTGACTTACCGCTATATCATCCGCACCGATCAAAATCCACACTTGAACTCTGGTGGTGTGTTGGCTTTTGGTTTGGTGCGTGGCTTAACTCAAATCGAAGGGTTAAATGCTAGTAGTACAGTTTTACCCTTTGTAGTCTTAGTAGGTGAAAGTATATTGTGGTTTGCAATAGCGGCGATCGCGCTTGATATTGCTCTCCAACGCTCCTGGGTAAAACCTTTTAGGTAAAACTGTATTTACCCCTGAAATAAAAGTTAATTTTGAATTTTGAATGGTTGAGGCGATGGGCTGCGCCCCGCCGTAGGCGATCGCTGGCAGTGTTTTATGGTTTTAAATAATCCTTGGGGTTTTCAGCTACCCAACCCAGAGAAGAACTCGAACGAATTTCAAAATGCAGATGGGATTGTTTACCCGTTGGTTGTCCAGTTGTGCCTACAGTTCCTAGTAACTGACCTTTATTGATTTGCTGACCAACTTTAACTTGAATACTATCAAGATGGGCATAACGGCTTTGCAGTCCGCCATTATGGTTAATGATGACTAGATTACCGTAAGTACCCTGTTCTTGAGCAAATACTACCTTACCTGCGGCGATCGCTTCCACAGGAGTTCCTACATCTGCTAATAAATCTATGCCGCTATGGAAGAATACCTCACCTGTATTCGGGTTAATTTGCCAGCCATAGGGTAACGTCACCTCTCTCGCCTGCTGTAAAGGATAGCCAGATAGCTGAACTGAGGTAGTGAACACAGCATTTTTGGGAGTTGCAGTAAAACCATTAGGCGACCAATTTACCCCAGGTACAAACACAATTCTAGGGTCTTGCTGACAACCATTCACCTCAAATAGAGCATCAGGACGAACTTTAAATCTTGTCGCTATTTGTCGCCAAGTTTGACCGCGAGGTACTTCCACCACCACCCCATTGAAAGGAGGAATTTGTAATTCACTACCTACAGCCGGAAGCGAACCATCCTGAAGAGATGGATTCATCCCCACAATCGTTTCGGGAACAAGATTGTAACGCTGTGCAATGCTCACCAAAGTATCACCACGAACCACCTTATGCCGCCGAAAACGAGACAAAGCCGAAATTGGGCAACCCTCAACAGTCGCACTAGCAATGTTTGAGTTTGGCAATATAGCTGTTGCCAGTCCCAAAGCACTAACTAAGCTACAAAGAAGAACAAAACGATCGGGAAAAGTCATGGATACAAGATAAGACAGCCTTAACTTTAAATTTTAGTTCGGGAATTGGGAATTGGGCATTGTATTTTTCTCCCCCTGCTTCCCCTGCTCCCCCTGCTTTCTTGTCCCCAATCATCTGTCACCTATCACCTGTCACCTGTCCCCTGTCACCTTCCTCAAAAAGCTACTGAATGTTAAATTTATCTGTCCACTTGCTGGTTGCTTGACTAAACTTATAAATTAGCAACTGCATTGCTGTCCTTAAGTGTAGTCATTATGAATTTATCTTTAAAGCAAATAGCCGGTTACTTGTCTTTATTGGCGATTGGCAGTGGCGTAGGTTTGTTAGGCAGTCGCTATCTGCTCCCAGAAAATCGCTCGTTTCAACAAATCAAAAATGTCACAGTGGCTTTACCTTCAGAATCTGTGACAACTAACCCTGTGAGTGTCTCTCCAGGGGCTATTGGTGGTGATAATGTCAATTTTATTGCTAATGCAGTACAAAGAGTTGGACCAGCCGTTGTGCGGATTAATGCTACTCGCAAAGTGACCAATCCCATCTCGGATGCTTTAAAAAATCCTTTATTGCGCCGATTCTTTGGCGAGGATGAACAACCAATTCCCTCAGAACGTATTGAACGTGGTACAGGTTCGGGGTTTATTTTAAGTGAAAAAGGAGAATTGCTGACTAATGCCCATGTGGTAGCTGACACAGATACAGTACAAGTAACTCTCAAAGATGGCCGGACTTTTGAAGGGAAGGTGGTGGGAGTTGATAATGTCACAGATGTAGCTGTAGTCAAGATTCCCGGAGATAACCTACCGACAGTGAAGTTGGGAAATTCACAAAATTTAATTCCCGGACAGTGGGCGATCGCGATCGGTAATCCTTTAGGTTTAGATAATACGGTCACTATTGGCATTATTAGTGCCACAGACCGCACCAGCGCACAGGTTGGTGTCCCTGATAAACGAGTCAGCTTTATCCAAACCGATGCAGCCATTAACCCTGGTAACTCCGGCGGGCCTTTATTGAATGCCCAAGGCGAAGTCATTGGAGTTAATACCGCTATCCGCGCCGATGCTCAAGGATTAGGTTTTGCTATCCCCATAGAAACTGCTGCCCGCATTGCTAACGAACTTTTTACCAAAGGGCGCGTAGAACATCCCTTTTTAGGGATTGAAATGACAGACTTATCTCCCACCAAAAAGCAACAAATTAATCGAGAAAATAAGCTCAATATTCAACAAGACACTGGGGTTGTGATTAAAGATGTGCGACCTGATTCACCAGCTAAACAGGCAGGACTACTCCCTGGCGATGTGATTCAAAAAATTAACGATAAATCAGTAAAAACATCAGCACAAGTACAGAAACAGGTTGAGTCCAGCACGGTGGGAGATATTCTCGTCATAGAAGTTAACCGCAATGGGAAAATCGTCACTGTACCAGTGCAGTCAGGAGTTTACCCCAAAAAGTAGTTATTGGTCATTGGTCACTGGTCATTAGTCATTAGTTCTTAGACTTTAATTATCTCGCACCCATTTTGGATTTTGGATACTAAGCTGCATTCGCTACGCGGATTTATAGAGAAGACAGCAAATCTAAAATCCAAACCTGTTGACTATTGACCATTAGACAAATGATCTAACTGCATTCTTTGTTCCATTTGGCGCAGAAAATAACCTGTCATCATAGCTGATGCTAGTATTCCGGCAAGGTTTTCTTTGTCGGTGGTAATTTGGACGTTGAAACTTTCTGCGGGGAGCATTCCCACTAGCCCTTGCACGTTCTGGGAAATAATTTGTTTAATTTCCGGGCTGACGGACTGGGCAACACGGGCTAGAACTTCTGGAGACTGATGTTGGAGATATTTAAGTAACTGATTGGGGTTTTCCCCAAAGTTGTCAGAAAGCAGTTGGTTGGGGTGTTCCTCGGAGTTGTCGTTCAAAAAATCAGGATCAAACACCATTGGCAATTTTTTTTAGCTTAGTTGCTAATTCTACTTTAAACCATAGTACAAGGGTAGTGGGTAATTGGGGACAGGGGACAGGGGACAGGGGACAGGGGACAGGGGACAGGGGACAGGTGACAGGTGACAGGTGACAGGTGACAGGGGACAGGTGACAGGGGAAAAGAAAGAAGGGGGAGCAGGGGGAACAGGGGGAGAAAAATACAATGCCCACCCACTCAGCACTCAGCACTCAGCACTCAGCACTCAGCACTCAGCACTCACTACTCACTACTCCCTAATCCCCTGTTTCCAGGACTAGTTCTAGTTGTTGTTCTTTCTCGTTTTGGGCAAGAATTTGGGGGAGTTGTTCGATTTGGAAATATTGATGAAATTTTGGGGTTACTTGTAGCGAATAGGAACGGGATTCATTATCTCGGCGTTTGCGAACAAAACCTAATTCGACTAGTTCGGGAACGTGTTGATATACTCCTGAGCCTCGTAGGTTAATTAAATCGCTTTGGAGGATGGGACTATTAAGAGCGATCGCAGCTAGTGTTCGCAATGCACCTAGTCCTAATTCTACGGGAATCAGCGTTTGTACTAATTCATGGAAGTCAGGCCGTAGTTGCAAGCTGTAACCAGCCGGCGTTTCTACAACTTCCAAAGCACCCTCTCGGTGGGCGTAGTTGTCCATTAGTTCAATCATGCCTTCCTCGACCGTTGCGCGATCGCAGGCGGCATACTCGGCAATTTCACCGAGTGATAAAGGCTTACCCTTCAAATAGAGAATCGCTTCTATCTTAGTCGCTGTGGCTGTATTCATTTATTCCAGATTCCATAGTCAATAGTCAATAGTCAATAGTTCTTAGTAATTGAAAATTGACTTTAAGCTGCTTTATTTTCTTTTTAAGGCTTAAAGATTTATGTTTGATAAATGTGTGGGATTATACCTCTTTTCTGGTTTTAAGTCAATATGAAAACCCCGCAACTGATGGGAAGTCACGCCTCAAAAGGATGCTTTTCCTCTACTTAGTACCTACTGCTGAGGATAAATTCTGCGATCGCTAAATCTTGGGGGGTGGTGATTTTGAGATTTGTCTCTTCTCCTTCCACAATTTGCACTTCGATGCCGCATTTTTCAAACAAAGCTGCATCGTCGGTAACTTCCCAACCTTGACTAACGCCTTCAGCATGGCACTGTTTTAACAGCTTGACGTTAAATCCTTGGGGTGTCTGTGCTGCCCAAAGATGACTGCGGTTGGGTGTACTTTGAATTATGCCATTTCCATCCACGACTTTGATCGTGTCTTTCACTGGTACAGCCGCAATTAAGCCCGAACATCGACGAATAGCTTGGGCGCAGGCGTTCAGTAAATCTGGTGTTGCCAAACATCTAGCCCCATCGTGAATTAAAACTTGTTCTGCTGCCTTTGGTAGTGCCTGTAAGCCGTTATAAACTGATTCTTGACGGGTAGAGCCGCCGACAATTAACTCCACTGGTTTAGTTAGCTGTAAGTTGGCGAGAATTTCTTTAAATTCTCGCCAGTCAGTAGGTTGAGAAATAATCCCAATCCAAGTTATTTCGCTGGCTGCTTGTGCAGCTAAGAGAGTCCAAGCCAGAATAGATTGCGATCGCACCTCCAAAAGCAATTTATTCCGTTGGCTACCCATCCTTTTGCCGACACCTGCGGCTGGAATTAGTAAATACACAGCATTCCTCAAACTTTAAAGCGATTTATTTTGAATTTTGTAGCTTGCTGCTCCGGAGGAGTATTTTGAATTTTGAATTCCCCGCAGGGGCATACCTATATTCACCTAAAATAAGGAGCGAGTAAGCGTCAATAATTATTATGCGAGTAGTAGCCCTTGTACCTGGTGGAATTGGCGATCAAATTCTCTTCTTTCCGACTCTAGACGATTTGAAGAGATGTTATCCAAACGCACAACTAGATGTCGTTACCGAACCCCGGTCAAAGGCTGCCTACCGGGTGAGCAAGTCAGTGAATGATGTACTGATTTTCGATTACAAAGACCGTAATAGCCTGGCAGATTGGGGCAACCTTGTAGGCACAATTCGCGATCGCGAGTATGATGCAGCCATTACCGTTAGTCAAAGCTGGTTAGTGGGTCTTTTCCTCTGGTTAACCGGAATTCCCACACGCATTGGCTACCAAGGTAAAGGCTCTGGATTTCTCACCAAAACTGTACCTTTTAAAGCATCCCAATATGTAGCAACAACTTACCATGACTTGCTGCAACCATTCGGTATTACCACCCCTAACCCAGAGCTAGCGGTGAATGTGCCTAAACCCGATATTGAGTGGGCGCAAACAGAACAAAAACGCCTAGGAGTAAATGGAACAAGTTATGTGTTGATTTATGGCGGTACTAGCTGGATATCCAAACCCCAGGCGTTGGATCTTTACCCGCTAGATAAATGGCAAGAAATCATTCAAGACTTTCAAACTAAACAGCCAGATTTACCTGTAGTAGTCATTCAAGGAGCGAATGATGAAGCATTAGTGCGATCGCTCCGAGATTTATGTCCCAATATTAAGGTGACAGCCCCTGAAGATATCGGCAAGTTAGCGGCTATGATCGCTGGAGCTAGCTTGATGTTAACTACTGATAGTGTGCCATTACAACTCAGTGTAGCAGTACAGACTTACACCATTGGTCTGTTTGGTTCTACAGAGCCAAGCAAATTGTTACCAAACAGCGACAAGTTTCTGGGTATCAAATCTCCTACCGCAACAGTGGCAGATATTTCTCCCGAAACGATTTTACAAAAAGTCTGGGGAGGGTAAAAAGTGAGTGCTGAGTGCTGAGTAGTGAGTAGTGAGTAGTGAGTGCTGAGTAGTAAGTAGTGAGTGCTGAGTAGTAAGTAGTGAGTGCTGAGTAGTGAGTAGTGAGTGCTGAGTAGTGAGTAGGTAGGCATTGTATTTTTCTCCCCCTGCTCCCCCTGCTCCCTCTGCTTTCTTTTCCCCTGTCACCTGTCACCTGTCACCTGTCACCTGTCACCTGTCACCTGTCACCTGTCACCTATCCCCAGTCCCTCAAAATAGTGCAAAAAAGGCATCATCTAATTCGTAACCTAGCATTTGCGCCATAGATTTAATCCTCGCTTGCCAGGGAATATCTTGCTGTTTTAACCAGTCACTCAAAAGAAAAACTTTGTGCATCAAAAAGATTTCTAAAGCTTCGGGATTATACTGAATACCTTCTTTTGCACTAAATTGATGCGGTACAAGCATAGCGGTATAACGAGCCATTTCTCCGGCTTTCCAATCTAATAAAAATGGCAACCAGGGATATTTTGCATCTAAGCGTACAAACCACAGGCGTAATTCTGGAATTTCTGACAGTTCACGAGGATCGCCAGGTTCTAAGGGATAGTCAATATCAAACTGCAACTGCTGTTCATAGTTAGCGTAGACACTTTGTGTTTTATCTTGGGTTGCTCCTTCTTGTAGCAGTTGATTCATTACCGTATCGACAGGTGATAAATCCAGGTTATTAACAGAATCGGTATTGAGTGCGATCGTGATTGTCATAGACTCAACAGCTACTTTTTGTACACAGTGGTAAACTTGACAATTCACAGTACCAGCTTTCTGCAATTGACGCTACATTTACCGCATACTTCATATCCTGCCGGAAATTATGAATTACATCAAGCCTGCGGCATAGCTGCGCTTAGAGCGTATCGAGGGGGAGCGTCGTTACGAATTAATTTTCCTGGTACAGTCGCCAATATCTGTTGGCTTTGCCATAATTGATGATCTAATCAGTAATTATCTATGGCTGCTTGCTAATGACAGACAACCAAGTCAAAATTCACCTGCTTGTTGGTATCCAGGGTTTGACGTTGTTGGTTTTCTATACAGAAGACTGTTGGCAGTTTCGAGTTTTAACTGTGGATGGTGCTGTTTTTGGACAAAGAAGAGTCTATTACAGTACCCACGCAGCAGAAAAAGCCGGATGGGAATGGATTAATGAAAATTTTCAATGAGTGCTTTTTGTGATCAAACAGGGTGTGATTGCCATTCTTAAACCTCAGAATTGGCAATGCAACGGCTTAACGCAAGAGCGTAGCTGATCGCGCTTACCATGTCAATGTCAGGGAAAGGGTGTGCGATCGCCTAATTCAAATACTTTAAGATTGGCTTTTTTGGTTGAGATTGAATTTAATCTGCTGTGGTTGATAGTCCTTGTCTAAATAAAAGAAGTAGAGAAGAAACAAGGGCAGGAGAAGCAGAAATATGAGTAAATTTAAGTATCAAATGTTGATTCAATGGTCAGAACTAGACAATTGCTTCTTGGTTGGATTTCCTGATTTTCCCGGACAGCGTTGGCGGACTCATGGTGATACTTATGAAGAGGCTGTGACGAATGGCATTGAAGCCTTAGAGTCTATAATTATGGCTTATGAAGCAACAAATGAAACACTTCCAGAGCCAACTGTTAATCAAGCTGCCTAATTGACCAGTTTTAATTAAAAATTAAGAATCAGCGTGAGGAAAGTGTGGGCCATACCTATGGTAAGCTGCGCTAACGCTATTATTAAGTTTACAAACAACATATTAAATGAAAACATACGACTGGATTGTAGTTGGCGGTGGAATTACGGGTGCGACACTCGCCTACGAATTAGTCAAAACAGGCTTGAGTGTACTGCTATTAGAAAAAGATGAAATATCGCAAAATGCCACCCGTTACAGTTATGGTGGACTGGCTTATTGGTCAGGAAGCACACCACTCACTCGCCAATTATGCCAAGAAGCGATCGCTATTTATCAAAATTTAGCTCAGGAGTTAGACGCTGATATTGAGTTACGGGAATTAGACTTATTACTGACTATTGCTGCTGATAGTGACCCCCAAGCAACGGCTGCATTATATGCTAATTGTGCCACTCCACCGCGTTTAATCAGTGTTCAAGCAGCTTGTGAATTAGAACCATTGCTAAATCGGGAAGCGGTTTCCGGTGCTTTGACTGTCAAACATGGACATATCCACCCCCAAAAAACGGCGCAAGCTTACATTCAAGCTTTTTTACGTGGTGGTGGTGAAATGCAAATCACCGAAGTATTGCAAGTAAGGTCAGGTAGTGTCACAACTACTTCTGAAAATTACTTCTGTGGGAATGTGGTTGTGTGCGCTGGCGGACTTAGCCGTCATTTATTAAAAGCAGCAGAAATTCCGATCAAACTGTATTTTACCCATGCAGAAATTATAGAAACACCACCTGTAGATTTACAGTTAAAAACTTTAGTCATGCCAGCTAATTTACAAAGATTTAAATTAGAAGCTGCATCTACAAAAGATGATAAATTGTGGGAAAAGATGGGTAATCAACCAGCCCCACCAATATTAGATATAGGTGCAATTCAGTTTCAAGATTGTAGTTTGCGCCTAGGTCAAATTAGTCGTGTGCTGACAGACCCTTATGCTAATGTAAATTCAGATGAAAGCGAAAATTGGTTAAGACAAAGTATTACTAAAATTTTACCTGTATTGGGTAATTTACCAGGAATTTGGCATCATTGTTTAGTAGCATTTAGTAGTAATAATTTACCTTTAATTGGTGCTATTCCAGGATATGAAGGTATTCATATTTTTTCTGGATTTAGTAATCCTTTAGTTTTCATACCTCCTTTAGCACAGCGATTTGCTCAATTTATTACTAGCAATGAAGATGAGATTATTGTTCAATTAAATATAACAGCGTAAATAATAGTGATACAGAACTCCGTCTGCTAACTTGATGCTTATCTGAAATATATGAAATTATCTGGTTTTTCATGTTATGTAGTAAAATCTGCGCCTAATCTAAACCCCTTTCCTACTAAAAACCTGACTTTGCACGGGTTTTACAGATTCCGTGCAAAATAAGATTGAATTATGAATTACGAGTTAATTCTGGCATTTTTATATCAATATCATTCGTAGCGATTAAAGTTGCGGCTTCTTGTAAAAGCTCTTGTTGCTCTTGTTGAATAGCTTCTAATCTCAGTGATATTTCTGCTAACCTTTGCAGTTTATCTTTGTGAACTGTGTCACTTAAAACTGATTGTGTTTCTGCTGGTTGATGATTTATTGATTTTTGTAGGACTGAATTAAAAATTTGAAGTAAAAAGAAAAAGCTAAAATTAATTACAGCCTGAATTAATTTTAAAGGAACTTGCAGAATTGACCAACTAGCTCTTTCAATCAAGCTCATCACGGCTTTAATGATACTCCAGATGAGAGTTAGACCAAACAGTAATACTACTAAACTAATAATCGGATGATTTGCTGCCCAATCTAATATTTGTACTAGCCGCCACAATGTTGGGTGCTGTACCAACCAATTATTAAAAGCAGAATTAATCCCTGATGTGGGATTTGTTAAGACTGTTTGAATAGCTGTTGAGGTCATACTCTTAACTTGTTCAGCATTTTGCCAACTTTGATTCAATGTTTGTGTCACTGCATCAATAGTTTTATCGGTCGTTGTTGTAGCAGTTTCTTGTAAAGATTGCCCAAATGTTTGTGCTGAATTAGTCAAAGAATCAACCTTTTGATTGGCAAAATCCTTTGCTGTTTGCCAGTCTTGCCAAACTCGATCAGATAATTTGATATATATTGCAACTATCATAATCAATTGAAGTCTCAAACTGCAAAATTACCTAATCCCTAATCTCCAATCTCCAATCCCGACTACACAGGATTTGCTGAGGCTGGATAATATCTCTGTAGGCTACTATGTGGCATAAGTATTTATCCGATAGCTTATGTTTAAAAAATTGCCAATTGTGTTAGCCGCAGCTACTCTGTTATTAACATCAATAGATCATACTCAAACCAGTTTAGCCGGAACTTGCGCTTCTAATTGTGGTTCTCGTCCCCTTCAGTTTACACCCGGTCAACGTATCCGCTTAGAAGTAGTTAATAATACTTCTAAGTTAGTAGAACTAGAAAAAATCCAAGGTTCTAAGGCGATTCCTCTGCAACCTGGAGAGAAATTACAATTTGCGCAAGAAGACGGTAAACAACCCAATCTTTCCCTTGTGTTTTGGGATAAGACAGGATCACCCTTACAAGCCGTTGTTTCTCAACCAAATTTTGGCACATTACGCGTAGAGATTCGTCCCACTTGGCGTTATCCAGGCGATCGCTCTCTGTATATACTGAATGATGGCCGCGTAAATGTGTTTTGAACTCGGCATTATACTTTTGGAAGCAGTAATATTAGAGTTGATATTGACGATATACCTGACTGGCGGCACGATGCACTAGGGAGTGTCGCCAAACTAAAGATTTCATATCATCAGCGTAACCACCACCAATTACGCAGGCGATGGGATAACCAGCACTGACACAGGTGTTTAACACCTGCATTTCTCGACGGAAAAGCCCAGTATCAGTTAAGGCTAATTTACCTAAGCGATCGCCTATATGCGGATCAACACCAGCATCATAAAATACTAAGTCTGGTTTGATATCTGAGAGCAAATCTGGTAAGTATTTAGCCAAGGTTTGTAGGTAAGCGTCGTCTTCCATACCCACGGGTAGGGGAACATCTAAATCGCTTCGTTGCTTAGTACCAGGAAAGTTAACTTCGCAGTGCATGGAGAAAGTAAATACGCTGTCATCATCTTGGAAGATAAACGCCGTACCGTCTCCTTGATGGACATCCAAGTCAACAATGAGGATTTTTTGCACGAGTCCCTGTTTTTGGAGAACGCGAGTGGCGATCGCTAAATCGTTGAAAATACAAAAACCAGATCCATAGCTGGGAAAAGCGTGATGCGTTCCACCCGCAGTATTACAAGCTAAACCTTGACTTAATGCTAACTGTGCGGTGAGTATTGTCCCACCTGCTGCTACACAGGTACGATTGGCTAACGCTGGACTCCAAGGTAAACCAATCCGACGCTGTGCTTTGGCATCTAATGTACCTTCACAGTAACCTTGGACATAATCGGGGGTGTGAACTAATTCAATTAACTCTGAGTGCGGACGGGTTGGTGTATGAAATTGTTCTATGTATGCCACGCCTTCAGTTAACAGCAACTCATAGAGTTTTTGGAACTTTGGCATCGGGAAGCGATGACCTTCAGGTAATGGTGCAACGTAATCAGGGTGATAAATAATTGGTAGATCCATATTATTTATTTTCACCGGAATTGTAGTATTCGATCCGTCTGGAGGTTTTTGATTGTGTAGCGATGAGGTAAAATCTTGCAGTAATCATCCCCTTGCTGGAAATTCCAAATTAATAATGATGGACTGGATTTTACCTTTAGCATTAATCTTAGTTGGCTTGCTGACGGGAATAATTGGTGAAAAAGTTATTTTCAAGAAACTGAAAAAATTTGCCACCGATAAACAAATTCCCGGCAGCAATATAATATTTACGTCTCTGCAACGTATGCCTTTTATTTGGTTTGTACTTGCAGGTTTTTCCGGTGCTGTTGTGAGTGCGCCGATCAAGACAGATATTGTTATTCTATTGCAAAAAGTTACTACAATAGTTTTCCTATCTTCAGTTATATTAGTCTTAGCTAGACTCTCTGCGGGTTTTGTGAATCTATATACTAAAACAGCAGAGAGGGCAACTGCATCACTTATATCTAACCTCGCTAAAGCTGCTGTTTTAGGATTAGGCGGATTAATTTTACTACAAACGTTGGGAATTGCTATTACTCCAATTATTACAACTTTAGGAGTTGGAGGTTTAGCCGTTGGTTTAGCATTACAAGATACCCTAGCCAATTTATTTTCTGGTTTTTATCTAATTCTTTCTAAGCAGGTGAGAAATGGCGATTATGTCAAATTAGATGATGGTAATGAAGGATATGTGATTGATATTTCTTGGCGCAACACAACCATTAGAGAACTTTCTAATAATGTTGTGATAGTTCCTAATTCTAAGCTTGGCTCGACAATTTTTACTAATTATCATTTACCTGCCAAAGAAATCACTTTAACGATGAATGTAGGTGTTAGTTATAATAGTGATTTAGAACAAGTGGAACAGATAACAGTAGAAGTTGCCAAAGAAGTGATGCAAGAGATTGCCATTGAATTAATTAAAAATGAGCCATATATCAGATTTCACACATTTGGTGATTTTAGTATAGATTTTACATTATATATGCGTGTTAGTGAATATTTTGATCAACGCATGGGTAAACATTTATTTATTAAAAAACTGCACAAGCGTTATCAAGAAACAGGTATTTCTATTCCTTTCCCCATTCAAGATGTTTATATCAAAGAAAATGTTAATTCTGCGGGAACATTAAATTTGGAATAAGAAAAGGTAAAAGGTGAAAAATGAAGCAAAATTTTACCTTTTACCCTTGTTTTTATCCTACTGTGAACATTTCAAGAGGCAATTGATTGCATCTCTAAAACTGGAGAAATCCTATCTTTTGCTACCTGGAGTTCGTCCATCTTCATCGTTACTACCACCGTGGGGACGAGAATTACCAGGATCGCAATTTTCAGAACCATTACCAATACCTTGGTTACAATTGCGACGAACTTTTTTATCATCGTCGTCGTCGTCATCATCGAATTGGCGACGGACTTTTTTATCATCGTCATCATCGTCATCGTCATCGTCATCGTCATCGTCGTTATCAATTCTATTGAATTTATCAACCTCAGCTCGCTGCTGTAGACTTTCCACGGCGTATTGAGAAGATATATCCGCTACTTCTCCAGTGCTGGCTAAAGTTTTGTAGATTAAAGCACTAACTTCTGCTCTAGTGGCTACCTTATCAGGATTGAGGTTCTGCACATTAGGATAGTTGACTATGATACCTCGTTCTGTGAGGGCAGCGATCGCATTGCGAACATCACTACGAATACTGGTAGCATCTTTGTAAACTGCCAGCATCGTCTGTGTTGAACCGCTAAAAGTATAGTTAAGTCCTTGGGCTAAAGCTAATAAAACTTCTAAGCGAGACAAACTTTGAGTCGGTTTGAATGTATTCCCAGATCCTCCGAAAAATCCCATTGCATAAGTTTCACGGATGGCGTTATAAGCCCAATATCTACTAGAAACATCTCTGAAGCTAATAGCATTCCTGACTTTGGCTGTGGCAAAGGCTTGAGTTAGCATCGCTGCAAATTGGGCGCGAGTCAACTGTTCATCAGGACGAAAGTTACCATCGGGGAAACCTTGGATAATTTGCAATGCGGCTAATTCAGAGATAAAGTCTTTAGCCCAGTGATTAGAAGAAACATCAGTAAATTTAACTTGGATACCGTTAGCTACCCCAATCTCACGATAGCTCATCATCATCTGGCCGACATCATAGATAGAACTATCATTATCACTGACTTCATTAAGTTCTACTAATCTACCTGGTTCAACTTTCAAAGCTTCCGCTAAGTTGTAACTAAAGGCGTTCATCGTCTGACGCACGATAGCAAACTCACCCGTGCTGAAGGAGGTAGGATAAACGCTAGTTGTCGCTACAGTTGAGAACCCTTCCGCTTGGAACTGGCTAACGTTGATTGTTTGGGAACTACTGAGGAAAGTCACCCGTTCGCCGCTAACTTGGGTGAAGTAGTCGTAAGTGGTACTACCAGCATCAATTGTGCCGTCTTGGTTAGCATCATTACCGCAAACTGTGCGAACAACTTGATATTGTGAGGGGTTTTCTGACAATATCAGGTTGACGGCTGTGTTTGCTGACAATAATTCAAATTCACTGTAGCCCAGAAAGCGGTTTTGAAGATCGTACAGGCGCACAACCACGCGATCGCCTGCTTTTAATCCTTTAACAAATTTCGCCTTCTGACTAACTTTATATTTGTAATCACCCAAAAATCTTTCTTTTAAAAAACCCTTGTGACGTTTGGATTTCAAAGAAACACGGGCAATCACATTAGAAATGTTACCAGCAGGTTGCAAAATCGCCAAGCTAAAACCGGTTTTTTTCCCTTTGACAGAAGTGTTAGTAGCCGTTAGTTGGGTACTGCGTTGGGTGGCGGTTTGTTGTTGAACAGTGCGGCTAGTAGTCGTTCGAGAGGCAGTTTCCTGATTCTCGATCATTGTAGTTAGGAACTGAGTTGCACCTTCATCAAGTTTGGCTAGTTTCCCAGATGTATCAGTGCGATATACCCACACCCGTGTTTGATTAGTAGCTACTACTTGCCAGCCAGGGACTTGAGCTTGTGTACAACTTCCCGCTACTGTTAAACCCAAGCAGCCATTTGACCACATTTGCTGTTGAGCCTGAATAATGCTTAAGGCTGAAACTTTTGCACCTGTACGCCGAGAAATATCTTGAAGAACGGCTATTTTAATTGGTTCTGGCAGCTTATCAGCTTTACTGCTGAGAGATTCTTCTGCTATTATCTGTTTTTGGGTAACAGTGCTAGAGATTCCTGGATCTGCATAGGCAGAAACTATGGGAGAAAAGATGGCCAAGGATGTGGCTGCTAGCAATACTTTGCTGAAATGAGCTAGGGAACGTGGATGCTTATATTTCATCTCACACCGTATTAATTGGCTAAAAGTGAAAGGAACTTCATCGTTCCTTTATCTATTAATCCCTGTGTGAAGATAAAACTAACATTTCGAGCAACTTTAGTACAATATTTCGTCAATTTGTAGCTTTTTTAAGCGCAGAACTCTTATGTCCTTTTGGCTGTCACCTGTGTTTTTTAAAGTGTTTGCGCTAGAAATATATCGAACTCGGTCAAAGTCTGGCTCACACCAACTTCTTTAGCTCGCTGCATAAACAGTGGAATAGTCTCTATCACTGTGATACCAGGAAAAGTTTGACTTGTCTGAGATTCAACATACTTATCTTGTTGCAGTAGGTAGATTTTTAAGTGGCTATTTTTGTATATCCACAGTTCTGGTACTTTCAACGCTTCATAAGCATCAAGTTCTGTTTTAGAGGTCAAGTCAGTTTCTAATGCTAAATCTGGTGGGGGATCTACAGTCAAATCCAGTCGAGTTTTACCGATAACAGCTCTGTAGTTTTCGATATAGAAGCATTCGTCAGGCTCAATACCTGCTGTCATACTCTGACTTTTAAAAGTAGTAGAGCCAAGGGGTTCCCATGAGCGTTTTTGAAATTTGAGCAGGGCTTTTACTAAGTCTGCAAGTAAAACTTTTGACCTTTCATGCTCAGGTAGAGGGGCCATGATTTCTAAAATCTGATTAGCATAAGCGATTCGAGATGAGCGCGATTCTCCTAACTTAGCAAGAATCTGTTCAAACTCTCCCCAAGCAACAGGCTCTAAAGTAACTTTTTGACCTGGTTCTAACCGCAGACTAATAGCAGTTGCTGGCATAGGGATTTCCAAATAAAAAAGTATCTCAGTCTAAAAATAACATTTTGATGAGAATGCTAGGAGGTGAGAGGATTTACTATATATAACAATAGTATAGGAATCTTCATAATGACTTTAACGACCCAGCAGCTAGTAACCACGGCGAATTTTGAAAAACTGGTTTGGACTTGGCGCAATCACAAAATTCGATATACGGTCATGGGTACTGGACAACCGTTGGTACTTGTGCATGGCTTTGGTGCTTCCATTGGACATTGGCGTAAGAATATCCCAGTTTTAGCGAGTGCTGGCTACCAAGTTTTTGCTGTGGATCTTTTGGGGTTTGGTGGTTCGGATAAAGCTCTAATTGATTACAGTACAGCAGTTTGGGTAGAACTCTTAAAAGATTTTTGGACAGATCATATTCAACAACCGGCCGTATTTATTGGTAATTCTATCGGCGCACTTTTAAGTTTGATAGTTTTGGTAGAACATCCAGAGATTGCGGCTGGGGGTGTGTTAATTAACTCGGCTGGTGGGTTGAGTCATCGTCCCCACGAATTGAACCCACCCTTAAGAATTATCATGTCAGCTTTTAATCGAGTTGTGCGATCGCCAATTACAGGTAAATTTGTATTTAACCGCATTCGCCAAAAATCTCAAATTCGGCGCACACTGTACCAAGTTTACCGCGATCGCACAGCCGTTACTGATGAATTAGTTGATTTACTTTATACTCCATCTTGCGATCCAGGCGCACAGCAGGTATTTGCCTCTATCCTTACAGCACCACCAGGCCCAACACCAGAGGAACTCTTACCCAAAATAGAACGTCCTCTATTAGTGATTTGGGGTGCTGACGACCCTTGGACACCAATTACTGGGGTGAAGATTTACGAAACCGCCCTGGCAAATGGCAAGGATATTAAAATCGTGCCTATTCCTGGTGCTGGTCATTGCCCCCATGATGAAGTCCCAGATGTTGTCAATACCCAGATTGTTGACTGGCTAACGCGGGAAGCAGAGGGGTAGGAGAGCAGGGGCGCAGAGGAGCAGAGTAGAAAAAACTAATGACTAATAAATCTTGACTCAGCACGCTGCTCACGCCCCGCTACCACTAACACCACTCACTACTCATTACTCATTACTCATTACTCATTACTCAGCACTCCATAAGGGCAGAATGGCAGATAACAATCTGGGTGAGAATTTATAATTTGTTAATTGCACTTGACAAAATTCAACTCAGGTGGTGTTTAATGGAGCTTGATGTGCGTAATCAAGGGAAAATCCCCTTAATTCAACATCCAGATTTTTCTGCTTTGGGTTATGAAGTTATCCGAGAATTGGGACGCAACCAGCAAGGGGGACGCATTACTTATCTTGCTGGTGTCCGTAACTTCAAACAACAGGTAGTAATTAAAGAGTTTAGTCTCTCCCATGCAGGTGCAGACTGGCTGGGCATAACAGCTTACGAGCGAGAAGTGCAAATCCTGCAAACACTGAATCATCCCCGCATCCCGCGTTATATAGATTCTTTTACCACATCCAAAGGTTTTTACATAGTACAGGAGTACAAAAACGCTCCTTCCTTGGGTTCAGTAAAGAGATGGCATCCAGAAGCAATTAAGCAAATAGCGGTATCACTTTTAGAAATTTTGGTGTATTTACAGCACCGAGTTGATCCAATTATTCATCGGGATATTAAACCAGAAAATATTTTAGTTGATGAGCAACTAAATACCTACCTAGTAGATTTTGATTTGGCGCACATACAAGGTGAAAAAATGGCTCTGAGTAGCTTGGCAAGTGGAACTCCTGGTTTTATGCCACCAGAGGAACACTTAGGTCAAACTCTGACTCCAGCTTCAGACTTGTATAGTTTAGGCTCAACACTGATTTATCTACTGGCCAAAACTCATGCTGTCAATATTAGTAAGTTATTTGACGGTAACTACCGCTTTGATTTCCAGCAATTTCCAGCAGTTAATCCCTGTTTTGTGTGTTGGTTAAGGCGAATGGTAGAACCTAAATGGCAATATCGCTACCCCAATGCTGCTGCTGCATTAGCTGCACTACGACCCATTCAGGTTACTGGTGCTACTAGTATGCTAGAAAATGCGATCGCATCCCTGAGATTAAGAAGACACACTTCCATACTAGGACTAGTAATGATTGGGTTATTGGCAGTAGCCGGAATTACATTGGTCATCTCACAACAGGATAGTGCAGCCCAGCAGGTGCAGAAGGTGACAGGGGATAGGTGACAGGTGACAGGGGAGCGGGGGAGCAGGGGGAGCAGGGGGAGCAGGGGAAGCAGGGGAAGAAAAATACAATGCTCTAGAAGTTTTTGAATTTTTAATTGATTAAGTCGCCAGTTCCAATAAACCGACAGGGGGGGTAATTTCAATCCGACGAGCTGGTAAATCTACCACAGGTGCGATCGCTTTGACAAAGGGAATTAACAGTGTCTTGGGTTTTTCCTCGCTAGTTGGGGACTTTTGTAACTGTACCTCTAGCAAATCATTTCCAGCCGGAATCACATTAACTACTGTACCCAGCAGTTCCCCAGAGGCTTGCAGAAATACCTCTACGCCAATTAAATCGATGACATGATATTCATCTTCTCCTAATTGGGGGCGATCGCTAGCCGGTACAAATAATCTACAATCGCGTAATTCTTCAGCCTCGTTACGACTTTCTACACCAGCCAATTGGATAACGTATAAGTTTTTCCCTTCTATATAACGTCCTGTTAACAATTCGATGGGTTGCGGTTCTATCTCGCCTGGATGCAATAACCATCGTGTTCCTGATTCCTGAAACCGCTCAGGAAAGTCAGTTTCAGGATAAACCCGCAACTCTCCACCTAAGCCTTGTGGGGCAACGATTTTCCCAATTTCTATCCAATCATCAAGGTTGGGGGATTGGGGACTGGGGACTGGGGACTGGGGATTGGGTTTTTGCTTCTTCCCTGCTTTCCGCCTTCCTTTCTTTTCTTTTGTTTGTTCTTGGTTCATTACCATTAACTCAACTAGTACAGCACAGCGTAAATGAACATACCATGTTAAATGGGTCAACCAATCTTTGACGCACTATTAGTCAAGCACCGTAGACATCACAAAGTAACTCTTAATTACGAACTACGAATTACTACGCGCTAACAGCCGTACTTTGATACACTTTTTCGGCTACTTTGGCTAAAAGTTGCATCGCCAAGGCTATCTCTTCATTCCTACCCGTGAGGC
Source organism: Anabaena sp. UHCC 0399 (assembly GCF_034931465.1). Taxonomy (NCBI): domain Bacteria; kingdom Bacillati; phylum Cyanobacteriota; class Cyanophyceae; order Nostocales; family Nostocaceae; genus Anabaena; species Anabaena sp. UHCC 0399. The sequence goes on from NZ_JAYGGZ010000003.1 coordinate 153,759, forward strand.
TAATACGTAAACATTGCTGTTTGTGTGGCCATTCTTCTTGTAAACCAGGGAAAAATGTACTACCAGGAACGACAATTACACCGACTTTTTTGAGTTCTTGATAAAATTCCCAATCGGTAATCGGTAAATCTTTTAACCACAACCAAGCAAAAATAGCTCCCTCGCCACGATGTAAGAACCAAGGTAAATCCTTGGACATGGAGGTATTTAAGGTATCTTCCAAAACGGTAAATTTGTTTTGGTAAAAGGGACGAATGACGCTTTCAGAAATTTGTGCCAGACTACCGGATTCAATAGCACGAGCTGCGATCGCCTGTCCATAGCGTGACGGATGAATACACAAGTTTGTCTGGAAGCATTCCAAAACGTGTATCCATTTTTCATCCCCAATGGCAATGCCGATGCGTTCCCCTGGTAATCCAGCTTTAGATAAACTCATGCAGTGGATGATATTGTCGCCAAAAACTGGCTGCATCTCTGTAAAGTTTAATGCTGGGAATGGTGGTGCATAGGCGGAGTCAATCAACACAGGTACATCATAAGAGGCGGCTAAAGCAGCAATTTTCTTCACCTCATCTTCTGTCATGACGTTACCTGTGGGATTACAGGGACGAGAAAAGATGATACAACCGGTGTTTTCTGTCACCGATAATTGGCTGAAATCAGGGCGATATTTAAACTGGTGGTTGGGTGCGTCTATATCGAGAGTAGGCTTGTAAGCTAGTAAAGCTTCAGGAAACAAACATACACCGCCATAACCCGTATAATCTGGACTCAGGGGTAAGACGATTTGCTTGAGTTGCCCATCGCTAGTGTAGCCACCAAAAGAATTAGCTGCGTAGAAGTAGAGGCTTTGACTACCGGGGGTGAGTAAAATATTGCGCTCAGTTAAGTTTAAACCGTAGCGTTTGTTAAAGTCATTAGCGATCGCTTCAACTAATGGTGCATAGCCTTGACTAGAACCATAACGACAAACCACTTCTCCATATTCTGAACTAGCTAGTAATTCTACTGTGTAGTCCCGCCACAACTGTTCTACCTCTGGTAAAATCAACGGGTTGCCTGCACTCAAATTAATTAATTCCTGCCCTCGACTAGCTTTTAACGTTTCGTTAATGTCCTTCATGATCGCTCGTACACCTGTAAGGTTGGACATTTGAGAGCCAATTTTCGTTAGGGCAGGGTTCATACGCTTTACAAAATTAATAGATAACTGAGGGGATAAAAATTCAATCAGGCAGATATAGCGGTTTGCAGTTGAGTCTAATACAGACCTAACCCCCAACCCCTTCCCTACATTCGCGCAGCGTGTCGAAGACAGGGAAGGGGAGTAAGACTCAAAGCCTCTCTCCTACAAGGAGAGAGGTTTGGAGAGAGTTTAGAGTGTATAGCATACAAACAAGAAGTGCTATGGATTATGATTTTCCAAGTTTACTACCTCTAACTAATGTACCAATCTCTCCGCAAAATGCAATTTCATAGTTAATTCACGTATAGACTATGAAAAATCTCGCTACCACCCTAAGATATAAATTCAGATCATCAAGAATTGCTTCAACTTACCCGTGTTTCCCTTGAGGATAACGGCTAGTATTGGCTTTTTTTGAATTTTGAATTTTTTAGGAGGGTAGACTCGTGGAAGTTAAAGCAGCAGTGGCTTATAGCGCGGGTCAGCCTTTAACTATTGAAACTGTACAACTTGAAGGGCCGCAAGCCGGGGAAGTTTTAGTTGAAATTAAAGCCAGTGGCGTTTGTCACACCGATGCTTATACCCTGTCTGGGATTGATCCTGAAGGTTTATTTCCCGCCATTTTAGGACATGAAGGGGCTGGAGTAGTGGTAGAAGTGGGTGCTGGTGTGACTAGTGTCAAGCCAGGAGATCATGTAATTCCCCTTTACACTCCAGAATGTCGCCAATGTCCATATTGTCTCAGCTTTAAAACTAACCTCTGCCAAGCAATTCGCCTGACTCAATCTCGTGGTGTCATGCCCGGTGGTACTAGTCGCTTTAGTATTGATGGGAAGATGATTCATCACTACATGGGTACTTCTACCTTTGCTAACTATACGGTGCTGCCAGAAATCGCCGTAGCTAAAATTCGGGAAGATGCCCCTTTTGACAAGGTTTGTTACATCGGTTGTGGAGTAACAACAGGTATTGGTGCAGTTATTTATACAGCCAAGGTAGAACCAGGGGCTAATGTAGTAGTCTTTGGCTTAGGAGGTATTGGCTTAAATGTCATCCAAGGGGCGCGGATGGTGGGGGCGAATATGATTGTCGGGGTAGATATTAACCCCAGCAAGCGGGCTTTAGCAGAAAAATTTGGGATGACGCATTTTGTCAACCCCCAAGAAGTGGAGGGGGATTTAGTTAGTTACTTAGTTGATTTAACTAAAGGTGGTGCTGATTACAGCTTTGAGTGCATTGGGAACGTCAAAGTCATGCGTCAAGCCTTAGAATGCTGTCACAAGGGTTGGGGCGTGAGTGTAGTTATTGGTGTGGCTGGTGCGGGTGAGGAAATTAGTACCCGTCCGTTTCAACTGGTGACTGGGCGCGTGTGGAAAGGTTCAGCCTTCGGTGGTGCAAGAGGGCGTACAGATGTACCAAAAATCGTTGATTGGTATATGGATGGCAAGATAAATATTGACGATTTAATTACTCACGTTATGCCTATTGAGCAAATTAATGATGCCTTTGATTTAATGCACAAAGGGGAGTCAATTCGTAGTGTGGTGACATTTTAGTTTACTCAATTGCTTAATCGCGTTTGAATACTCCAAATAAAGGTGAAAGGATCATGCCAAATACAAAACCACCAATATGCGCCCAATAAGCTACTCCCCCTGTTTCAACACTCATATTCGCAGAAGCCCCTAGACTAGCCAATCCAGAGATCACATTTTGAATAAAGAAAACTCCAATCAATATCATTGCCGGAATGCTAATTGTAGTGACAAAAAAACCTAAGAAAATTAAGGTAGTTACTCTAGCCTGGGGAAAGCGGATCAAATATGCACCTAGTACCCCCGAAATTGCACCACTAGCTCCTAAAGAGGGGATAGTGGAGTACATACCAATAAACCACTGACACGCAGCAGCTAAAGCACCACACGCCAAATAAAAAATTAGGTATTTCAGATGACCCAAACGGTCTTCAATATTATTACCAAATACCCAAAGAAAGACCATATTTGAAATTAAGTGCCACCAACCACCGTGTAAAAATTGGGAAGTAAATAAAGTCGTCCACTCAACAGCTAAATTAGTGGTTAGCTGTTGAGGTACTACTGCATATTGATCAAAAAATAAATTCAACTGGGCATTAGACAAACTCACTTCATGAAGAAACACTAAAACGTTCATCCCAATTAAACCGTAAGTGAAATACGGGGTGATTCGCGTCGGGTTGTCGTCGTAGAGGGGAAACACAGGTGTTTTTCCTAATAGTTGATAATTGCAATATAACTTGAATTAAGAGTCTAGGTATGACCACACTATCAAAACCACCAATTCCAGAAAAACATTTATGTAATTAATCACACAAAAAATCAAATATGATTATATTTGCATGGCGATCGCCATGTAAATATAAAATTTTCACTATCAAAAACAGACTTCCAGATAAAAAATATTCCCACTGTAGGGTGCGTCAGTATAAATAATTGCTTGTGTAGTTAGGTTTGAGCGCACTGAGGCACCCGACTAAGCTATCGAGAGCCTGACATAAGCCTCACTCAAATCATGTGTCTGCGGTTCATTTCTCCGTCAAAACCCTCGGATATTAACTAAACTTGCCCAACAACCGATACAATCGTTTAGAAAGAATATAGTTATATTTAAGCGATTTATATGGTAACAACTAACTTGCAAGTAGCGATCGCACTCACTGAACTAGACTTAGATGATGAGGATTTGCAAGCAGAAGTACAAAACTTGCTCCCCCAGTTACAAGAAGTGGACGGGGTAGAAGATGCAGATTTAGTCCCTGTCGAAAATGCACCCCCGAACACCAAAGCGTTAGGCGGCTTTTTGTTGGGGTTGTTGAAGGCAGAAGTTAACCCCGCTAATATCAAAAATCTGTTTACATTTTTGGGCGATAGGTTTGGCAACAAACCCATTAAGCTGGTAGTCAAAGCCCCTGATGGTAGAGAACTCAACCTAGAAGCCGCCAGTCGGGAAGAATTTGAGTTTGCTTATCAAAAAGCCCAAGAATTTCTCAACAACACATCAAACAGCTAAAATGGCGAGGATAGCACTACTAATCGGCATTAGTGAATATGAGCCGGGATTAGCACCGCTACCCAACGCTGTCAACGATGTGGAGGCGATGCGGCGAGTTTTGCTAAATCCCGACATGGGCTGTTTTGCACAGGAATATGTGACTGTGCTGAAAAATCCTCCACGGCAGGACATGGAAAGGGCAATTTATAATTTGTATGGTAATCGTCAGAAAGATGATTTGGTGATTTTCTACTTTTCTGGTCATGGTGTGACAGTAGAAAATGGGGAATTTTACTTTTCGACTCGCCAAACTGAAAAACAAAACAATAAATTGCTCCCATTCACCGCCGTAGCTGGAAAAAATGTACATGAATGGATGAACCAGAGCAAATCTAAGCGACAAGTAGTAATTTTAGATTGCTGCTTTAGTGGTGCTTTTGCTAAGGGTTTGACAGCTAAAGATAGTGGAACAATTAACCTAGAACAACACTTAGGCGGTGAGGGTAGAGCAATTCTCACGGCTTCTACTTCTACACAATATGCGTTTAACTCCGATGATTTAGACTTGTCGATTTACACCCATTATCTAGTAGAAGGAATTGAGAAAGGTGCAGCCGACAAAGACGGTGATGGTTTGATTGCGGTAGATGAATTGCATGATTATGTGAAAAGCAAAGTGCAAGAAGCAGCTCCCGCCATGACACCTGAGTTTTATCCTGCGAAAGAGGGTTATCGGCTTGTGTTGGCGAAATCACCCAAGGATGATCCTCATCTGAAATATCGCAAGGAAGTAGAGAAAATTGCTCTTGAAGATGAAGGAGAAATTTCTGGAGTTAAACGGATATCGTTGAATGTGTTGCGGAATAACTGGGGATTATCTGTTGATGAGGCTAATTTAATTGAGTTTGAGGTTCTCGAACCTTATCGAAAACGCCAGGAAAAATTGCAAACTTATGAACAAGCCTTATCTGAAATCAGACAATATCCACTCAGAGAAAAAGACCGCAAGGATTTAAAATACTTACAAAATATCTTAAATCTTCGGGATGAAGATGTCGAACCAATAGAAGAACGAGTATTTGCCCCAAAAGAAGCCGAATATCAACGACAGCAAGCTGAAAGACTCCGCCAGGAACAAGAAAGAGCCGAATATCAACGACAGCAAGCTGAAAGACTCCGCCAAGAACAAGAAAAACAGCAAGCTGAATTACGAAAACAACAAAAAAGGGAATCTACTAAACCAAATTCTCCCCCAGGTATTCAAACTCGGACTTTTGAATTTGAAACAGCTAGTATCACTGTCAAATCCGGGTTTTTGGGAATGGGGAAAAGCTGTGAAATTCAACGCAGTCGGGGACGTGCGGAGTTTTTTGAAGAAGATTTGGGTAATAGGGTACTTTTAGAGATGGTGTCCATTCCTATTGGTCAATTTCTCATGGGTTCGCCAAAGGATGAGTTAGAACGAACGGACGATGAAAGTCCACAGCACAACGTCACGATTCAACCCTTTTTCATGGGGAAATTTCCTGTCACCCAAGGGCAATGGGCAACCGTCGCCGCTTTTGATAAAGTTAATATTGATTTAAATCCCGACCCATCTAATTTTAAAGGTGCTAATCGTCCTGTAGAGCGTGTTTCTTGGGATGATACTGTTGAATTTTGTGCGAGGTTATCAAAGAAGACTGGAAAAATCTATCGCTTACCCAGTGAAGCCGAATGGGAATATGCTTGCCGTGCCGGAACAACTACACCGTTTTACTTTGGTGAAACAATTACCACAGATTTAGCAAATTACAATGGCAATTACACCTATGGTACTGCTCCCAAGGGTGAATATCGTGAACAAACAGGTGAATATCGTGAACAAACAACAGAAGTAGGAAAATTTCCTGCCAACCCCTTTGGTTTATTTGATATGTGTGGTAATATATGGGAATGGTGTCAGGATGAGTGGCACGAAAATTATAATGATGCACCGACCGATGGAAGTGTTTGGCTAGGTGATAACGGCAACCAGAAGAGGCTGCTGCGCGGTGGCTCGTGGAACGTCATTCCTGGATATTGCCGTTCGGCGTCTCGCCTCTGTGTTACGCGTGTCAGCAGTTACTCCTATCTGGGTTTTCGGGTTGTGGTTGTGCCGGGTAGGGACTTTTAGCACTTTACACTTTTGCCCTTTGCTCTTTTTTCTTTACCCTTCTTACTGTCTCGCCCTAGGCGCGATCAAATTTTTTTGTGATCTTAGGATGAATGATTTACCTATAACTTAATTTCAGGCAGTTTCTTAGAACTATAGTAGTACGCCACCACAAATAATGATAGGTCGTAGATCCCCGACTTTTTAAAAAAGTTGGGGATCTGAACACACACAACTTGTCAAAATCAATTGGGTGGAGCGATCGCTTAGGCGTAAGTAGTGCGTTAAATGTAGGTTGGGTTAAGCGCAGCGCAACTCAACATTGATCTCGGAAACTTAATCTAGATGTTGGTGTTGGGTTTCCTTGCGTCAACCCAACTTACAGTTGAATTGCAACATTTTAGGCTTGATTACTTCACACTAACTACAGAAGTTACTGACTGTTTGTTTTTGTGTCGTAGTGACAAAGCTATCTGTAGGCTGATCGCTACGATTTTTCATATGAGATAATATCAACTCATCTCGTTGATGCCAAACTGCAAATATTTGCTCTCTGCCATCATTAAAAGTATTTATGTCAATTTGATAAAAATCATCGCTGCGTTTTAATTTCAAGCCTAACAAATTCAACAAGCGACTGAGGATTTTTATCCCTGTAGAGTTATTCCTACTTCTGTTAAAGTCAATACCCAGCACTCTTTTAATATGCTTACTATGTTGAAATACAATATCTTTCAACCAGATTAGATTAGGGTCATCTTCTATAAATTTTTGTTCTGGCTCAAGAAACTGTAACATCCCCAAGGCTCTCATTACCTCAATTTTTATGGTGTAGGTTTTTAAATCTGGTAGAAAAACTTTACCTCCACCCAAAAATAATTGTTGATGCCATTCTTGTTGGTCTCTAATGTGAAAATACTCACTTTCATGGGTGAGATAATAGTGAATTAATAATTGCGAATAGTACCCTTGATCATCTCGCAATTTCAGCAGTGGCGTGACTGGTATTCCGTATCTTAGCTTGAGATGATATTTTTGAATTTGATGGCGTTCTACATCTGTAAGGGAATGTTGGGCAGATAATTGATCATGTTCGACATAATCAATATCTTTAGCATTGGCAACATTCAGTGCGGCTGCTAATTGATTTTTTTGTTTAATCTGCCTAATTTGGCGTTTAATTTCCTTACCTTTTTGACGCTTATCTGTCCACTCTTTTTGGACTTTAACAATTTCTAAAACTAATCTTTTCCGAGTTGCTAAATCCTGCGAGTCAGTTGCTAAAAACGCTAATCGTAAATCTCTCACAATATTATTGTGAATAGCATTACTCCTCACTCTGATTTGATGCCCATCATTAGTTAATCCCTCTTGCATTGATTGACGATACAGACGGATAGAAGCATTTACTCTGGCTGATAATTTAGCCCAAGTCCGCAAATGTACAGGGTCATAAACTAAGGGCAAATCTACATCTATTTTATGCAAGGGACTAAGCAAGGCGAGATTTTCTTTTTGATTTTCCTGATACCAGTTAGACAATAAACGATAATTGGTACTACCACTACCAATCAAGCCAATTCCGCGTTTAGCACACCAAACAACTCGCGGAATATCATCGCGGACTCTGGCTAATGCTTGTCGTGCTTCTGAATCAGGAATTACTCCTTGAAAGATGCCATATACTTTATCAAAGTGTTGGACATCAATACTAATACCTGTACCCAAACTAGGAGTCACAAATACAGTTTCGTATTCGGTAATTTTTTGATTAATTGCTGGGACAAAATCAACAGCCGCATGGCCTGGGGTGTTTGTTGTCTGACTATTAACTACTAAAGTTTTGGGAAATTCGTATCGCAGTTTTTCTAAACGTTCTTTTAGGTAACGTTCGATTGTTTCACAACTATAACGTCCAGAACGGCTATCAGTAGTTACATAACATTTCCGTCCTGCTAGTAAATCTAACTCTAACTGTTGAATTAGAGGTATAGGATTAGGAGAATCATAAAATTTTACATCCCAACCTCGTTGGGGTTTCCATTTATTGACTAATACCCAAGGTGCAATTTTACATCCTGACAAACTTTGCAAATACTCTAAAGATACATCTGATAAATCCGCATCTTGGGCAATTACTAAGCCCCCAGTGGATAAAACAGTAGAAATTAATTGCTGGAATAATTTTAAAATTATGACGCGCTTATTTTTACAAGTGCTGCTATTGAGGAGATGCCATAAAGATTGCTCTACTTCATCTAAAATGATAATTCCTCCCCGCCAATCATCTGGGTTCAGCTTCCAAATTGAATCAATACATAAACCGACGGATTGAATATTATTTAATGATGTATGAGTTGGGGTCAAATAATCGGTATTATTTGTGAGTTTTTCAGGATTATTCAAACCCCATTGAATACCAATTTTCTCACATAAAAATCTTCCTAATTGAATGCGGTGTGTGATTAATAATACAGGCTGATTCTTAGTTTTCGCTTGTTTGACAACAGTTTGTAGCCCTGTGGTTTTACCTGTACCTTTGGCTGATTTGACTCCTACTAATCCAGAGGTAGGGAAAGCAATTTCACCTAAGTAGGGACGGTTGACACTCAAGTTAGCAGGAATAGTTAAATCGGTATGGGGCTTAATTTCAGCTAGATAAATTTCTAAATCAACACTATGGCGATAAACTTTTTCAAAAGCGATCGCACCTTTGGCGATGATCAAATCGTCCACACCTTTCTCTAATCCTGGCAGGGCAATGACTTTTACAGGACATTTCTGTTCTTGAAACAAACAACCAATTTGGGTAATCGCATTGCTGACAGCAGCCACTTTTTGGTGTTGAGTTTCAAAATCAAAACAGATGTAAACAGTTCGTTGCATCTGGGCAAATACAGCTAAATCAGGGATTAATTGGCGGTTGATAACTTTCCCAAATTTATCTTTGACAACCCGATAACCACTAGTAATTCCCGGAACGGCAATGGCTGCATAGCCTTGTGTCAAGAGGGTGGCAGCTTTTTTCGCCCCTTCACAGATAATGATAGGTATTTGATTTTCTATTACCCATTGCCAAAAACCTACAGCTTCTCCTTGTTCGTTGATGCTGATTAGCTTAGGCGCAGCAATGTTGTAACGCTGGGAAACTTGCTGCCAGATATCCAGTGTTACCCGCAGACAAAATATTCTTGTGGGGGTGCTGGGGGGATGTTCGTATTTGATTGACTTGCCATTTTGATTGGTGCGCGGTTGGTTGGGCTTAAAGCAACCCCATTCCATTGGTTGCCAATGATTGAGAGGATCGAGGCCAGAACACCACCAACCGCCAGCCGTAGCATGACTGTAGCGTTGTAACCAGCCACTTGTGACCATTCCTGTGTTCGTGCGGGGTAGATGTTCGGAAATTAATAGATATTCATAGGCTGCTGCGCCTTGAAGAGACTTAAAGTTAAGTTGGGTTAAGTCTAAATTGATACCACTACGCTTGACTAATTCTTCAAGATGTTGTGGGTGTAAGTCTGGCAGATACATGGGGCAACCGAGAACGGAATGAGGATGGATTTAAAACTTAGCACGCCTTTACTGTTTTTTTTCTGGCAAAAATTCTCAGTATTATATGCTATTTTTATTACTTCGTTGCCCGAAATACATCGGTAACTAACACACTGAGTCATTTTGTGAGAATGTGCGGCTGAAGTAATAAGCCTGTATTGTATATTTATTGACTACTAATTTTTATTTTTCAGTATATTTTTTATTCTGCTTGAAGTAGCATACACTTCTGAGCTTTGTCAATCAAACTTTGTCAAGATTTTTGGATGAGCGATCGCCTATCGCTATACATATTCTTCGGATACAATAAAATCTACAAAAATACTGAGATACATTAGGAAATTAAAACTAATTCATAGTATTGAATTATTTAATTTTAAGTATTTGCTAATAAGGCAAAGTTATATATCTTACTAAAAAATAGCAAAACTCTAAGGCGGCAAAAGGTATAATGTCCCATGATTTTGCTAACACCCAAATATGAAAAATTTCCGAAAACGTCGGTTATTCAAGGGACTCAAAATAGGTATATTTGTACTGATATTGCTGGGGTTATTGTTAGTATCATTTTTAGGCTACACTATACGGCGTTCTTTTCCTGTAGAAAATGGAGCGATCGCTATTTCTGGTATTAAAGCAGAAGTGACAGTCCAACGGGATCAATGGGGTGTACCTCATATCTATGCTGCCAACTCCCACGACTTATTTATGGCGCAGGGTTATATCCACGCCCAAGATAGATTTTGGCAAATGGATTTTTGGCGACATATTGGTTCTGGTAGATTAGCAGAAATGTTTGGAGCTTCGCAATTAGATACTGATAAATATCTGCGAACCCTGGGATGGGCAAGGGTGGCGCAGCAAGAAATCCAGCAAATGGATGCAGAAATGAAGGCTAATTTGACAGCCTATGCTGATGGTGTGAATGCTTATCTGCAACAACATCAAGGTACTGCGTTGAGTCTCGAATATGGGGTACTAAAATTACTCAATCCTGGCTATCAAGTCGCACCTTGGCAACCTCTACATTCCCTGACTTGGGGTAAGGTGATGGCTTACGATTTGGGTAGAAATTTTCAAAGCGAAATTGAACGTACTGTTTTACTAAAAACCCTCACGCCTAATCAGGTGGAGGAACTTTTTCCAGCCTACCCGCAAGATTTGCCTGTGATTTTACCGGAGTGGGAAGTAGGGCAAAAACGCAAAGGGGCGTGGAGGTTGGCGCAAAGGGGCGCGGAGGTTTTATCTGTGGGAGAAATTGCGCCAAGTTTAGAATCAATTACTCAACCAATGTTGGCGTTAGAAAAACTTATTGGTGCTACAGGAGTGGGTATTGGTTCAAATAACTGGGTGATATCGGGTAAGCGCACAGCTACGGGTAAACCGATTTTGGCGAATGATCCCCATTTGGCGGTACAAATGCCTTCGATTTGGTATGAGGTGGGTTTGCACTGCACTACTAAAAATGCTGAATGTCCTTATAACGTGACTGGTTTTTCCTTTGCGGGAATGTTGGGGGTAATTGTCGGACATAGCGATCGCATTGCTTGGGGTGTGACTAATGTACAATCCGATGTGATGGACTTATATATTGAGAAAATCAACCCCAAGAATCCTAATCAATATGAAGTCAATGGCAAATGGGTAGATATGCAGCTTGTCCCAGAAACTATTCAAGTTGCAGGAAGTCAGCCTATTTTACAGACAATCCGCTACACCAGACATGGGCCGATTCTTTCTGATGTTTCACCCAACTTGCAAGAGTTTAAGCAAGCAATAAAATTACCACAAAACTATGCTGTAGCTTTGCGCTGGGCGGCTTTAGAACCAACAAGACTGGTTTATTCAATTCCCCAAATTAATCGCGCTCAAAATTGGCAAGAGTTCCGCGCGGCTGCTAGTGACTTTGATGTGCCAGCACAGAACTTAGTCTATGCAGATATCGAGGGGAATATCGGTTATCAAATGCCTGGTAAATTCCCGATTCGGGCTAAGGGAAATGGGCGTTACCCTGTTCCTGGTTGGACTGATGAATATGAATGGCAAGGTTATATTGATTTTGAAAAATTACCTTATAGTTTCAATCCACCTCAAGGTTATATAGCTACGGCAAATAATTTAGTTGCGAGTGAATATCCTTATTTAATTACTACAGATTGGGTTTATGGATATAGAGCCAAGCGTATTGTCGAGATGATTGCCCAACAAAGTCAGCCGATTTCTTTAGCAGATATACAGAAAATACAAGGTGATAATCTGAATTTGAATGCTCAGAATCTTGTGCCATTTTTGCAAAATCTTACTTTTGACACTCCCAGATTAAAAGCTGCTCAAAAACTTCTACAAGATTGGAATTTACAGCTAGGGATGACATCGCCTATAGCAGCTTTGTTTGAAGTATTTTGGCAGCATTTGTTAGCAGATACCTTTCATGATCAACTACCTTCCGAATACTTTCCTGATGGGGGCGATCGCTGGTATGCTGTCTTACAAAATATTATCCAACAACCTAATAGTAATTGGTGGGATAATGCCAAAACCACCCAAGTAGAAAACCGCGATCAAATTTTGCAACAAGCTTTTAGAGAAGCTGTAGACGAATTAGAACGTATTCAAGGTAAAAATCCTCAATCTTGGAACTGGGGTAAATTACATACCATTACTTTTCGTAACGCCACCTTGGGAAAATCTGGTGTTACAGCCATTGAAGCTTTATTTAATCGCGGTGCTTTTAGCACATCTGGGAATGGGGAGACTATTAATGCTAATCGTTGGAGGGCTAATAAATCCTTTGAAGTAACTGATATTCCTTCACTACGAATGATTCTAGATTTAAGCAATCTAAATAATTCGCTAGCTATTCATGCGCCTGGACAGTCAGGTCATGCTTTCCATAGACACTATGCTGATATGATTGACCCTTGGCGCAAGCTGGAGTATCACCCGATGCTTTGGGAGCAAAAAACGGTTGCTGCTAAGGCTGCGGCGAAGTTGAAGTTAACACCAAAATCCCACAATTAATTTTAGTAAGTAAAGTTTTTTATAGTCTACGGAAATACTACTTCCGGCGATGTATATCTAATTTAACTTTTTTCTATTTCAGTGTAATTGCATACACCTGTGAAAAAGAATGAAGTATAAAGTAACAGGGCTAAAAAAGCCGCAAGCAAAAACAGACTTGACTTGTACTTTTGTAAACTACTTTTTTTATATGCCCATTTTTACGGAAACATAGATGGAGATATTACAACATATGTCACTTACGCTGAAACGAACTGCTACACTTTCTTTAGTAGCTGCGATCGCATTATTATTTGCAGGTTGCGGTGAAAGTAAAGTTGCCCAATGTAACAAAGTTATTAAAGTAGCTAATCAAGCAGCCACACTGAGTCAGCAATTCGGCAAAGATCCCAAATCTGCAAAAGGTTCTCAAGCTTTAACTGAACTTGCTAGTAAGATAGATGGAATCAGCACAGAAATGAAAGGTATAGAAGTCAAAGATGAAAAAATAAAAGGTTTTCAGCAACGGTTTCTCACTCTCTATCAAGATATTAGTAAGGGTTTAAATGATGCAGCCGGAGCTATAGATAAAAAGAATATTCGAGATACAAATGGCTTCTTAGCAGGCTTGCAAAAGAGTAGTGCTGAAGAAGGTACAATTGTCAAAGAAATTAATAGCTATTGCTCTAGCAAATAAAGATTTTATTTGTGAAAATGCGAGACTTTATAACCCCAATTTCTTTAATAAATCGGGGTTATTCACTATAACATTAATTCAATTCGAGTATGTTTTAAGCTTGCACCCAAACAGATACTGAACCGCCTAGACAACGAAATTCACCCCAACCCCACGCATTGGTATATACAGCTTCTTTGATATGTTCAGTTAGGTCAATAAACTTAGTATTGGGTTTACCAACTTCCATCCACTTAGAACCTTCTGAACCATCACTCATAATCACAGCCATCCCTTGAGGATGATCTTCATCACCTAAGCGTGTCCAACCAATAGTATTCCAGTGGTCTAAATAGTTGTATTGTGGCCCGTAAGCATAATGTTTACGTGCATAAAGTAACTTATCAATAATCCAACGGTGGGACGGCATAAAAATATTGTAACGATTGCCATCTTTCCCCCAGTCTTCATACTCCGCACCATAGTAGTCAGCATGAAAGACACAAGGATAGCCTTCTTGTCGTAACAAAATAATGGCGTAAGCTAAAGGTTTAAACCAAGGTTCAACGACAGATTCCAATGCTTGTAATGGCTGAGAATCGTGATTTTCGACAAATGTCACAGCATTGCTAGGACGTTGTTGCATCATTGTGCCATCCAAAATCCGGCGCATATCATAATTGCCTCCAGATTTGCTGGCTTGATGAAAGTTGTAATGTAGTGGTACGTCAAAAACTGACATCTTGCCAGCTACAGCATCAACATACCAAAGCAGAGTATTAATATCGTTATACCAATACTCTCCTACCATAAATAAATCTTTACCAGTATGGCGTTCTAGTTCATCTATCCATTGGGGAAAGAACCAAGAAGAAATATGCTTAATAGCATCAATGCGGAAACCATCTACTTTTGTGGTGTCAAGATACCACTTACCCCAGTGGGTAATTTCTCCACGTACCCACTCATTTTGGAAATCGAGATCGCAACCCATCAAATATGCAAAGTTACCATTTTCTAAGGCTACGTAGTCGTCGAATTTTTTACCTTCTAATAAATAAACTGTGCTGCGATCGCCACTATTATATTCGTTATAATCAACAGCATCAAAATGCCACCAATGCCACTCAAAGTTAGAATATTTGCCTTGCCGTCCTGGGAAATTATAATGAGTGTATGTCTTAATCTCTTGTAACCCACCTTTAGGATTCAGGCGATCATTTTGAGTAAAAGGCGTTGCTTTTGGTGTTTCTATTCCGTCACCACCCATCTTATGATTTAGTACCGCATCAGCATATACTTGCAAACGATGCGTTTGCAGAGATTTAACCGCATCAAGATACTGCTGACGTGTACCATATTTCGTCCGCACTGAGCCTTTTTGCTCAAACTCACCTAAATCAAATAAGTCATAAACACCATATCCCACATCATACGACCCAGCAAAGCCCTTGTAGGCTGGTGGTAGCCACATGGCTGTGAAACCTGCATCTGCTAATTCTGGTGCTGAAGCCGCAACTTTACTCCACAAGTTCCCATCGTTAGGGATGTACCAGTGGAAATATTGCATCATTGTGCCATTAATCTGTGCCATGTCTCTTTGTGCCTGTAAATATCACCTTTGACGAGAGATACAGTCTAGTGGCGTGGCAATTCGGAATTTTTGAGGCGATTAGACGCGAAAATATGGAAGAAATACTTAAGAAATCGCTGATTGAACCCACAATTCCCACAATTCAATTGCGGGGAGTGCGTCAATGGTTATTTATGATGACCAGTTAGCTAATGCCCTATACCTAATTTCACCCTAAAATCTGTTGGAGTGTATTAGTGAAGTTGGGATAAGAAATAGGCTGCTGCTTCGGCGAGGTGAATGGTGGTAATCCCACTAGCATTTAAAGCAGCGATCGCTAAACTCATGGCAATGCGATGATCTGTATGACTATCCACATCTGTCCCTACTAAGGAGTCCCGCCAATAATTTCCATCCCATCGGGTAATTCGGTGACTTTTGCGCCGAGTTTATTAAGTTGTTGCGCCATCACCGTAATGCGATCGCTTTCTTTCACTCTCAACTCTTCTGCATCCCAAATCATAGTAGTTCCTTGGGCAAACACCGCCGCCACAGCCAAAATAGGGATTTCATCAATCATGCGCGGTACTATATCCCCAGCAATGGTACAACTGCTTGACATCCTCCCCCGTTTAGAAAACAGGGGATTCCAAGAATCACTTCTTGGGTTTCCTCTTTCCGCGACTCGACTTACTTGGAGGGATTTCTCCTCCCACGCAGAGGTCGATGTCTCCAGAGGCGTTAGTTCCGACGTGACCCGCCGTACTCAATCCTTTTTCTAATATGTTACGCGCAGCGTTCCAGTCCCGGTCAAGGGTGAGCATACAATGAGGACAAACATGAGTTCTTGTACTAAGAGATTTCTTGACAATCTCACCACAATTAGAACAATTCTGGCTAGTGAAATGGGGGGGAACTGCAACAGTCACCACACCAAACACCTTACCGAAATATTCAACCCATTCACGAAACAGCGACCAGGAAGCATCACTAATCGACTTAGCCAAGCGATGATTCTTGACCATATTCCGCACCTGCAAATCCTCATACGCCACAAGGTCGTTAGACCTCACCACGCACCTTGCTGTCTTAACAGCAAAATCTTTACGCTGGCGACTTACTTTGAGGTGCTTACGCGCAAGTTTATTTCTCAACTTGACTCTATTGTTAGAACCCTTTTTACTCTTAGACAAACGGCGTTGCAACCGTTTCAAAGACTTCTCCGATTTACGCAGGTGTCTAGGGTTTGCAACTGTTTCACCGTTACTATCTGTATAGAAGTGGTTTAATCCCACATCAATACCAACAGTTTTACCTGTTGGCTCTCGTCTTTCTACTCGCTCAGAGTCAATGCAAAACTGGGCGTAATACCCATCAGCACGACGTACAACCCGCAATCTTTTAAACTGTTTCAGTTGGTAGAAATGCAGGTCACGAGTTCCCCAAAGCTTGAAAGTTCCTGCTTTAAATCCATCCGAGAAAGTGATATATCTACGGTCGTCAGAAAGTTTCCATCCACTGGTTTTGTACTCAACGCTCCCGTGTGTCTGTTCTTTCTTAAAACGTGGATAACCTTTCTTAAGAGGTTTAGACTGCTTGCAATTGTCATAAAACCTAGCAATTGCACTCCAAGCCCTCTCAGCAGAAGCTTGACGAGCCATAGAGTTCAACTTATCCGCCCAAGGAAAGTCTTCATCGGCGGCAAGAACAGCACAATAAGCACTCAACTCATACCTGCCAATATCCTGGTTATCCATCCAATATCTCAGGCAAGCATTACGAACAAAACGAGCAGTTCTAATCGCCTCATCTAGCGATTGATACTGCTTTTTTGTTCCTTCCAGCTTTGCCTCAAATACTAGCATAATTACGTTAGTGAGCTTAACGTAATTATACCATGTTACAACCGCATAAATTCAGTCATTCGCTTATATCCCCCGGCTAAAGCGCGGGGGCTTTACGCATCACGACTCGTAATAATTACCAGCCAATGCCCAAATACCCAATTTCAAGACCACATCTTCTTAATTAGCAACTTAGTTTAATATAGATTTATTTTTTAGCTATTGTTAATTAACTCGTCTGTGGGATACTCAATTAATATTATGATTGAAATTATTAGTTTCAATTATTCACAAAAGTATAACTTTTCACATAGGTTACTTATAGATTCCGTCATTGTAGGGTTAGTTTTTTAGATTTATATCAAACTTGTTTTTATGTTTGTTGATATAGCTTACTAAACAAGCATATTTAGTGAATCTTCAGTTAATATTAAGCAGGTTTTATTATGCTTCTCTCTTTATTCACTTAACCCCATCAACTCAACTTTCTGGTATTAATTTCATCTCATTCAATAGCTTTTAGCCTTCAACGCTCCCATGCTCACACATCACCGCAAGCCCGTGTGCTTATCACTTATTTCCACTGATCTGCCATTCTGGTCTGTAGTGGAAACTGCTGGAACATTATATCAAAAAGACACTGATAGATTCCACTTACTACTGACTGCACCACCCCTAATCACCTGCGAACTAGCAATTCCTGAGACAACAGAAGATACACTTCTCCCACGTAAAAGCAAAGCTTATACTCCCACTAGTCCCAGGGTTTTGTGGCTGGAAATCTCTCCCTATCGAATTATCATGACCATGCAAGGTAACGAACAGGTGAGTTACCGTCACTTTTGGGAACAGGGTGTTTATGGTGTAAGTCGCTATTGGTTGCCAACGGAGTCCATACAACCCAATCATCCCATTCGCTTACGCAACTTTACCAATAATTTGACTCTTAGTGGTAAGCCACTACCAGAACATCTACGCGTGGAATACGAATTGTGGGCAGAAAACGTCCAATTAGGACAATACATTCTCAATCTGGAAATTCAGCACTAATCATTAAATGTAGAGACGTTGCATTGGAACGTCTCTACATGATTAACCGAAATAACTGGGTTCATTCCCCGGCTTCCATTTAATATTGCAACCAATACTAGGCTTTTGTTCAGTGGTTATGGGTTTACCAGCCAAAACTGTATCAATGGCAGCACGTAAATCTGTACCTGTGACTGGTTTACCATTACTAGGACGGCTATCATCTAACTGACCTCGGTAAACAAGTTTGCGATCGCCATCAAAAACGAAAAAATCAGGCGTACAAGCTGCTGTATAAGCCTTAGCAGTCGCCTGGGTTTCATCGTAGCATAACGGAAATTGCCATCCCTGTTCTAGAGCTAGTGCTTTGAGAGATTCAGGTGCATCATCTGGATACTTTGCGGCATCGTTCGAGCTAATAGCTGCGATCGCTAAATCACTCGTGCGATAATCTTCTCCTAACTTGGTTAATTCGTTTTGAATATGCTTCACAAATGGACAATGCCGACAAATAAACATTACCAACAGCACTTTTTTGTCGGCAAAGGTAGCCAAAGAAATAGTCTCGCCAGATACTACTTCTGGTAGATGAAAATCTGGTGCTTTCGTGCCTAATGGCAACATGGTTGAAGCAGTTAAAACCATAAGCTGTGACAGATTAAAAGTTATAAGTAACAGTAGAGAAATTTTCTGTTTTCTCTTCCTTTGATCACTGTCAAAATAACACGAAATCGCCCCATACATTTAGAGACGGGAAATTTCCCGTCTCTGATTTTGTTAAATTGATTTTTACAAAACTTTAAATATTCTTTTGCTTTTACAGATTCGCGAAAAGACCAAAAATACCATGTCCTGTAAATACTTCTAAGGCAATCAGAGAGATAAAACCGATCATGGCTAGACGACCGTTGAGTAATTCTGCATAGGGAGTGAAGCCAGTGCGATCGCCTTGCTCATCTACATAAACCTTTGGCTCAATCGCGAAGTTGTTCATCAGACCTTGGTCGTCAATGATGGCATTGTTTGTACGCATTTTATTTTCCCCAGTTGCTGCTTATGTAACAAACTGTAACAAATATATGAATATTTGTAAAGCTTTTTCATCTGCCGAAAGTCTTAACTCCGGTTTTCTAAGGGTGGTAGTTGCTGATGTTTATCTGGATTAAACTTTTCTAAAGCATCTGCTCGACTAGCAACGGTTGAAGTGATATGTTATCGAAGCTAGTTTTTTTCGACCTTGAGCCAAAAACCATGACAGTAGCGGGTAAGGCAACCCAATTCGAGTACAAAGCACTGTACAAGCCTAATCAACTGATTTATGGCAGTGGACAAACAGTGGTCATCACAGGGTGGACAGTAAAGCAGGCGATCGCTAAACATTTAGAATCGCAAGATTATGCTGTAATTGGGCAACTATACTCACCCACACGGGGTATAAACTTATTAGTGCGGAATTTGCTTTGGAATCCTCATGTCCGCCACTTAGTTGTTCTGAACGCTACTAAGGAAGATCAAAACGCCGGTGCGGGAGAGTGCTTACTAGACTTTTTCCGTTACGGCTTTGAAGAAGGTGTATGTGATAGTGGCTTACGTTGCTGGATGATTCGCTCGGCTATTCCCGGTTATATTGATATAGACGTTGAAGCTAGTGCCTTAGAACACTTGCGGGAGTCAGTACAGTATAGTGAAGCCAAATCTATACCTGAAGCCGTTAGTTTAATTAAATCCTATGTTCAACAGGAAGCGATCGCTGCGTGGGGTTCACCGTTGAAATTCCCCATGCCTACTGTTGAACCGACAGTTTTACCAGGGTCGAGATATGGACACAGAATTGAAGGTAAAACAATAGCTGAAACTTGGGTAAAAATTATTCATCGCATTAAGACAACGGGAACAATTCGTCCAACTGGGTATGATGGACAATGGCAAGAATTAATTGATTTGATGGCAGTTATAACTGATGAGCCATCTAGTTTTTACTTCCCCGAACCTAATTATTTGCCAATTGACCGAAATTTTCTAGAAGAATATATTTCTCAAATCTTAGATGATGCGCCATACCGGGAAGGATTGAAATATACCTATGGTCAACGTTTACGTTCTTGGTTTGGGCGTGACCAAATTGAGCAAGTAGTTAATAAATTGATTGGAGAAATTGACGCTGCTAGTGCAGTCATGAATCTGTGGGATGTGAAAGACCACGAAAAAGGCGGTAGTCCCTGTCTGAATCACATTTGGTTGAGAGTTGTTGATAATGAATTATCACTAACAGCCACATTAAGAAGTAATGATATGTTTGCTGCTTGGCCTGCAAACGCAATGGGATTAAGGGCTTTGCAACAACATATTAGAGATAAAATTGCTGAACATTCTGAATATGATTTAAAGATGGGGCCACTGATCACAATCAGTCAGTCTGCTCATATATATGACGATACTTGGGATAATGCCGATAGGTTAATAGCTAATCAATACGCTCTAATTCTTAAGCAGCGTAACTACGATGATCCTTCAGGAAATTTTTTAATTGAAGTTGATAATAACGAAATAGTAGTTACTCACACAACTAGTGGTAGTGGTGAGATAGTTAAGTCTTATCGAGGCAAACAACCTCTTAATCTACTTAGGGAAATTTGCGCCACATCTCCAGCCATCCAGCCTGAACACACTGGTTATTTGGGTATCGAACTGCAAAAGGCGAGTCAATGTATTAAAATTGGCAGGTCTTACATTCAGGATCAGTAACGGTAAAAAGCTATGCCTCGTATACATATAGCTAGTAATTGAAATTGATAAATCATGCAAGATATTTCATTAAATGACGAACATCCTCAAAGACCAACATGGGACGAATACTTTCTGATGTTGGCTAAACTCGCCGCCACTCGCTCAACTTGTTTAGCATTTCCAGTAGGTGCTGTGATTGTTAAAAACAAACAAATAGTGGCGACTGGCTATAATGGTTCACCATCCGGTTCGGCTCACTGTACTTCTCAGGGCTACTGTTATCCTGGGTTAAGCAGTTGTGATGCTAGCAAAACTTTACCATCAAGAGCTGTACACGCGGAAGCAAACGCGATCGCACAAGCGGCAAAACATGGCATTTCAACAGATGGAGCAAGTATTTATGTTACTTTAGAACCTTGTTTATCTTGTTTAAAATTAATTATCTCCGCAGGGATTAGGGAAGTATTTTATGAAACTTCCTTTAATAGTGGAGATAAAGCCTTAGTCAGAAATTCTTTTATTAAAGAAGGTTTAGTCATCCTCAAGCAAGTTAAGCTTTCTGAAGCTACAGCACAACGAGCAGCATCGTTTTTACTATTTTCCACATCTGTTGTAAGTTGTGATATTTTATAAGATCCATAAATCTACATATTATATATATTGACTATGTTGAGTGATACAGATATTAGACTACAAATAGAAGAAAGAAAAAATAATCCAACAAAGGGAATATTCATAGATCCATTTGAGGAAAAATACTTGACCCCTGTTGGTTATGATTTGCGAGTTGGAACAAAAGGATTTTCTTGGAAGAAAAAATGTGAGATCGATATAGAAAAAGAGAAATGTATTGAGATTGAACCCAACGATACGGTAGTTATTGAAACTTGGGAATCAGTCAGTCTTTCTAAAGAAGTAGGTGCTACTATACATGCAATGGTTTCAAAAGCTGTTCTGTATGGACTATCTCATATTTCTACAACTATAGATCCAGGATGGACAGGCAAACTATTAATTTCGGTTAGTAACTATCGAGATAGTTCTGTCGTGCTTCGTTTTAGAGATTCTCTCTGTACAGTTTGTTTTTATAAGGTGGAATCTGCATCAATAGCAACTCTTGGAAGACCTGTTGATAGAGATGATATATGGGAAAGATTATTAGAGATAGCAAAGGTAGAAAAAGATAGACAAATAAAGGAAATGCAAATCAAAAAAGGAAAAGAAAAAGCAGAAGATAGAATTCGTATTGGCTTAATGGTGGCTTTTATATTACTAGCATCATTTATTGGTCTTCAAATTTCTTTTAAAGATGCCGCATTGGGTGCATCACTAGCTGCCTTTCTCGCTGTGGTCAGTCCCAGTATAATCGAGCTATTAAAACCCAAGTAGATATTTTGAAGTTAAAAAAGTTGTAATAATAGAGTTCAAGATTAGTATTATAGTTTTGCTATTGTTACATAACGAATAAGATGAATGAATTAAAAAAGCGCATATATGTATCTGGCGCGTTAACAGGAATTAATAATTCAGATTCTCTTAAAGAGTTCTATGTGGATATTGGCTTACTCTGTGAGGATACAGGATTTCAGGCTTATATTCCTCATCTAAATACTGACCCCAACAAACATCCTAATATTAGTCCTCGCCAAGTTTTTGAAACTGACAAGCACCAAGTTACAAAATCTGACTTAGTTATTGCTTACATTGGCTATGCCTCACTGGGTGTCGGAATGGAACTAGCTTATGCAGAGACAAATGCTATTCCAATTATTATGCTCTACGAAAAAGGTAAGGTAGTCTCAAGATTTCCTCGTGGTATACCTAGTGTGCTTTCCGAAATCGAATTCAAAGATTATCAAGATGCTTTAATTCAACTAGACAGTGTTTTAAAAAAGTGGAGACAACAGCATATAGAACAATATTCATCAGCACCGTTTTACTCCACTTAAATACTGCCAGTATTAGTTTACTGTTGAACAAATGAATTAGGGTTTATTTGTTTAGGGGTGGTGACTGCGACGAATCTCGGTGATTTGGTCTGCCACATCTAAAATAGATTGCGGCATTTCTGTTCCAGTGAAAATGATATCTATATGGGAAGGGCGTTTTGCGAGAAAAGCTAAAACCTCGGTTTCGGGAATTAAACCAAAGTTAATCGCCAAACTTAACTCATCTAGAACTACCAGAGAATATTTGCCCTCGTTTACTACTTGCTGTGTGTGCTGCCATAACCTTTGTAAAGATTGGTGTTCTGCCTCATCTAACTGTGGCGTATCGATGCAACGAGGTAAATCACAGCGCAGCCAATCTAAATTTTGTCCCAACTGAATGGGACGGTCTTGTCCTTGATTTATGCCACCTTTGAGAAACTGTACTATCAGCACTGGTGTACCTTGACCAGCCATTCTGAGTGCTTCCCCCATAATGCTGGTAAAAAAGTTACGGTGAGTGCTAGTGAAAACTTGTACTAGACCTTCAATTGGATGCGGTAGGCTAAGAGTCGAATTGGCACTGGGTGTTTCTAACTGGGCAACCATAGGATAAATTTCAAAAAATTACAATAAATTCACTAGATTTTGCAGTGATTTCTTTTAGAAACTCACCTGTATAATCAATTTGTTTTTGCTCAGTTCTATGGATCTATCAATCTGCTCTATAAGTCAAACACTAGGTTTGCGCTGAAGTCAAGAGATGAATGAGGAAATGGAGACTGGGGACTAGGAAAAATTCTGGCTTATCTCCTCTAAACTTGTAACTCTTGGGCTATATGTTAGATTTCCTACGAGGTTGGGCAAAACAAACTTATTATGTGGTAAATGTTACTGCTTGAGGAGTGAATAGTTGTGAAATTAGTGATTCTAGGAGGTTCAGGATCGGGGAAAAGCAGCCAAGCACAACGATTGGGTAGACACTTGGAAGTTCCTGATATTTCTACGGGTGATATTTTGCGGGAGGCAATCTCTGGCAATCAGACCTTAGAAAGCGTCTATACTAATCTTCGTGAACTTGGTCGCTATGCACAGCCTTATATGTCTAAGGGCGAACTAGTCCCCGATGAAATGATTATTGAATTAATTCGGTTGCGGCTAAAAAAGCATGATGTCAGTAGTGGCTGGATTTTAGAAGGTTATCCCCGGACTGCTTTTCAAGCGGAAGAGTTAGATTTTTTGCTAGATGAGTTGGGGCAAAAATTAGATTGGGCAATTTATTTACAAGTGCCGGAAGCAGTCATGGTGAGTCGTTCTCTAGGTCGTTCTTTACCAGATGATCAACCTGAAATTGTCCAGCGTCGAGTAGAAATTTTCTATGACCGCACTGTTCCCATTTTAGAGTATTATGACCGTCGCCGTCGCCTGTTAACGATTAATGGCGACCAGTCGCCGGAATTGGTGCTGCAAAATATTCTGACCTTGCTAGAAGTCCCTTAACAAAGTCTTTAGTTATCCTAAAATTTTTCTTTGGGGCTACTGCATATTTCTCAATAAATCTTATACTCTAAGTTCAGTCTTATTACTTTATTTTTAGATGGAGATGCCGACCCTACGATACAGAATCAGTATGAGTTGCGATACTAAAGTAACTTTAAGGCATAATTTCACCATAAAAATTTTGAGGCAGCTCTGATGGTTTGGCAGCGTCCCGATGGTCGAAAACCCTATGAACTTCGTCCTGTAACGTTTCAATCTGAATTTACTCGCTTTGCTCCTGGTTCTGTACTGACAGTATGTGGTGATACTAAGGTACTCTGTACTGTCAGCGTGGCGGAAGGAGTTCCCAAGTTTTTGTTAGGAAGTGGCAAGGGTTGGTTAACTGCTGAGTACCGTATGCTACCGTCAGCGACGCAGCAACGCTATGAAAGAGAATTGTTGAAATTGTCTGGTAGGACACAAGAAATTCAACGCTTAATTGGACGTAGTTTGAGGGCTGCAATAGATTTTGAGGCTTTGGGAGAAAGGACTTTAACAGTAGATGCGGATGTGTTGCAAGCCGATGCAGGCACAAGAACAGCAGCGATTACGGGCGGTTTTGTCGCCTTAGCTCACGCTATTTCTCAATTATTACAGCGAGGAGTATTAGAGCGATCGCCCCTATGTGGACAAGTAGCAGCTGTCTCCGTTGGTTTATTAGAACAAGAGCCATATTTAGATTTGAACTATATAGAAGATGTCGCTGCAACAGTAGATTTTAACGTAGTGATGAATCACAACTTGGGCATCATCGAAGCCCAAGGCACAGCAGAAGAAGGCAGCTTTAACCGCACCCAATTGAATCAGCTATTAGATTACGCCGAAAAAGGCATTCAACAATTATTAATTGCTCAACGAGAGGCAATTCCCGGCTGGGAGACTTTGAGGAATTAAACATTTGATGTATTTAGCTCATCAACTCAGGAATCCTGAGTCATTTTGTTGTGTATTAGTCTAAAGGCCCATACCAATAAACCGACTCGTGAACTTCGATTAAATTGAGATGTCAAAGACTTGAAGGCTAGAATACACTGAACTTGTGTACATCTGACTACACATTGTTACCTAAATTCGACAAGAATGCTCCCGCTACAACGCACAAGCGGTTGCTTCAGCCGAAGCGATAACTTGTACTCACTACTCACCACTCATTACTCATTACTCATTACTCAGCACGGGCTAAACGCCCCGCTACCGCTAACATCACTCACCACTCACTACTAACTATGTCTAGGATGGCACTATGCCAATTTCTACCTTAATCTGGCTACTAGCAGGAGCAGCTCTGTGTTTAACGGAACTGTTTTTACCGTCGGCTTTTGTCGCCTTCATGATGGGTATTAGTGCCTTAATTGTGGCGTTACTATCCCAATTTGGATTTGCTTTATGGATACAAGTTACAGCTTGGTTGATGCTTTCTACCTTATTGATTGTGCTTTCTCGGCGGTTTTTGCAACCGCGACGGCGCAAATCAAAAATCCAGGATGCAATCATAGCAGAGACTTTAACAGAAATTCCAGCAGGTAAAACAGGGCGGGTACTATACGAAGGCAATTCTTGGCGGGCGTTATGCGACGATGAACAACTTAATGTTGCAGCTCATCAAAGGGTATATGTAGTGAGAAGGGAAGGAACTACATTAATTGTGATGCCAGAAAATCTGTTGCGTAGTTAGTAGTCATTAGTTAAAATTCAACGTCAAATATTCAGGAGCATAAATGTTAGAAAACTTTTTTTTACTTATCTTCTTAGCACTTGGTGGTTCTGCTGTAGCAGGGTCTGTTAAAGTTATTAATCAAGGTAATGAGTCTCTAGTAGAAAGATTAGGTAGCTATAACAAAAAACTTGAACCTGGGCTAAATTTTGTGATTCCTTTTTTAGATAAAATTGTCTATCACGAAACTATTCGAGAAAAGGTTTTAGATATTCCACCCCAAAAATGTATCACCCGTGACAACGTAGGTATTGAAGTGGATGCGGTGATTTATTGGCGGATTGTCGATATGGAAAAAGCCTGGTACAAGGTAGAAAATCTCCATTCAGCAATGACCAATTTGGTACTGACTCAAATTCGCTCGGAAATGGGGCAACTGGAATTAGACCAAACTTTTACCGCCCGCTCCCAAATTAATGAACTTTTGTTAAGAGATTTGGATATCGCTACTGATCCTTGGGGTGTGAAGGTGACGCGGGTAGAACTGCGAGACATTATCCCTTCCCAGGCGGTAACGGAATCGATGGAACTGCAAATGTCAGCAGAACGCCGCAGACGAGCAGCAATTTTAAATTCTGAAGGTGAACGGGAAGCGGCTGTTAATAGTGCTAGAGGTAAAGCTGAAGCCCAAATTTTAGATGCAGAAGCTAGGCAAAAATCTGTAATTTTACAAGCGGAAGCAGAACAAAAAGCGATCGTCTTGAAAGCACAGGCGGAACGTCAGCAGCAAGTTCTCAAAGCTCAGGCGATCGCAGAATCCGCAGAAATTATAGCTCAAAAAATCAACTCCAATGCTACTGCTCGCCCAGCGTTAGAAGTCTTGCTGGCTTTAGGCTATCTGGATATGGGTTCTACCATCGGTAAGAGCGATAGTAGCAAGGTGATGTTTATGGATCCCCGTACTATTCCCGCTACTTTAGAAGGTATCCGCTCGATTGTTTCAGATATTCAAAATGATTCAATAGTTAATGGACGTTAGTCAGTAGTTAACAAATCAGTGAACAGTTAACAGTCTTAATAGGATTTAATAAGTGTTCACTGTTAACTTTTCTGGATGCAATGATCAATGCGATTTCACGCCGCTTCAGCTTTCATTCCGCCAAAACTTCACCTTTAAGCCATCACGAGGACGAGAGAAAGGTAAAACAGTCCGTGCCAGATTTTGGTTAGGTAGGAGTTCCCATTGATATCTACGCACTATCAGAGCAGCAAATATCTTTATTTCCAGTCTGGCAAATTCTTTGCCCAGACATTCTCTAATCCCGCCACCAAATGGAATGTGACTGAAGACTTTTTGTTTATCCTCAGCCCGCTCTGGTGAGAAGCGATCAGGATCAAATCGTGCTGAATTCTTGTAAATCTGTCTATCTTGATGGGTTTCAGGAATTTGATAATACACATCCCAACCCTGCGGAATTTTATATCCACCGAACTCAGAAGATTCCAGAACTTTACGTGAACCACTGCGAACGACAGGCGGAATGAGCCTTAAAACCTCTTTTAGCACTTGTTCCAAATAGGTCATTTGCTTCAAAGTTTCTTGGGTTAAGGTTGTGGGGTTGCCCAAACGTAGTTGTTCTGCACGAAGCATCTCTAGCACCTCTGGATGTTGAGCTAGAAGCTGACACAGAGAACTCAGTGCTGACGTTAGCGTTTCATGTCCCGCCACTAGCATTCCTAAAACGTTATCTTTTATGTCTATTCGGCTGAGTGCATTGCCTTCCTCGTCTTTTGCAGCCAATAAAATACTTAAAATATCCTGTTTAATCGTTGGATGTTGCTGGCGTTGGTCGATCAGTTTGTCAAACTGGGTGAGTAGTTGTTCTCTTGCTCGAACCGCCCGCTCAAACTTACTACCAGGAAAACGTACCGGAATCGATAACAGCCCATCACTCCAAATTTCATAGACTTTTTCTAACTGTTCATCCGCCGCCGTGCTAACTCCAACTAACAATCGACAAGCAATATCGAGTGTGTATCTTTTTAACTCGTCATACCAAGTCAGTGTCCCTATTTGCGCCCACTTTTGTAAGTAACATTGTGTCACTTCTGCCATTGTTACAGCATAATTTTCTAATGCTCTTGGCTGAAAGGCTT
The DNA here is from genome assembly GCF_034931465.1 of Anabaena sp. UHCC 0399. Classification (NCBI taxonomy): domain Bacteria; kingdom Bacillati; phylum Cyanobacteriota; class Cyanophyceae; order Nostocales; family Nostocaceae; genus Anabaena; species Anabaena sp. UHCC 0399. The sequence goes on from NZ_JAYGGZ010000003.1 coordinate 181,797, forward strand.
GAAACAGTTGACGACGCAAGATTTGATGGGCAGTTCCAGTTTGCACGCCGATCGATTTTTCACCAAGTAACACTTTAAAGCTAGGCGTATTGGTCATTTCCAGTCGCTGTCCGTCATTAATAAATAGAAACCGCGCAGCATCTGCTCCAATCAAGGCAATGGTTGGACGACCAAAAAGGTGAGTTTTGAAGACATTGCCATATTTCTGCTGTCGCTGGGCGATAAAATCTTCTGGATTGCGTAAATACTGAATAGATTCCCCAATCCCAGGTAGGCCGAAACAACCAGGAGGAAGTGCCAGTGTTGGCTGAGTTGAAAGATTGGTCATGGTCTCTAGTTCTAGACTATTTCGATACGCTACTGTTTCGTAAAACATAATAGCCTTTATGAACGAAGTCAACAAAAAAATTGGGAGACCCCGCAGTACCCAATCTCACCAAGCAATATTGCAAGCAACGCTGGAGTTGTTGGCAGAGGTAGGGTTTGATGTCATGAGTATTGAAGCAATTGCTGCTCGTGCTAGAGTTGGCAAAACAACTATCTACCGACGTTATACCTGTAAAGAAGAATTGGTTGCTGATGCCATCGAGAATGTGCGAGAAGAAGTTTTAATTCCGAATACGGGCAACTTTTGGGGTGATATTGATGCGCTAATCGAGAATGCGGCGAGAATTACACTTAGTCCGCTTGGGCGACAAACGGTTTCTATGATCATTAGCAGTGCATATAGTAATTCTCAGTTTGCTCAGATATACTGGACAAAATACTTACAACCTCGACGACAAGCTTTTGCGATTGTCTTAGAACGAGCCAAAGCAAGAAATGAAATTAAAACTGAGAGCGATCCCGATTTAGTTTTCGACATAATGAGTGCAGTGATGTTGTACGCACTAGTTTTTCGACCTACAATTGACCCCTGGGAAGTATACGTTCGCAGTGCCTTGAATCTCATCTTAAAAGATGCATTACTCTAGCTTTGACAGACGTTTTTCTATGTCAATGTTGGGCTAAATCAGTTTTGAGATAATGCCTTAATAGTCGTTAGTTATTTGTTTTTTATTTGATTTATATAGTGACTATTGACTATGATTCATTTGACATTTACCACACAAACCGAAGAACTCTAAGGTGTGGTAGAAAATTTTAAACTTATGGGTAACTTGTAGTTGGTCTTCTAAGTCATGCACAGGGCATTGATGAATGGGAATTGAAGCACCACATTGCAAGCAAGTGAGGTGGTGTTTATCTTGAAGTGCCATACTATACAGAGCTTCACCATTAGATAAAGTCCGTACCTGCACCAGACCTTCGAGTTTTAAGGCTTCCAATGAGCGATAAACCGTGGCTAAACCCATACTTTGATTACGATTTCGTAGTTCTACATAAATATCTTGGGCGGAAATCCCTTGTTTCATGGTTTGCAGGAGGTTTAAAATTCGCTCTTGGCTGCGGGTGCGTATGGCTCTCATAGACATGGTTTTAATTTGCCACTGTAGTAGAAGCTGTTAAACTGGCTAACTAATAGATCAACTGTAACGGCTTCATAATCTTATTTTTACCTAGTTGGAACAGAAAGTTATAGTATAGCGATCGCAGCATTCAGCAAAAACCTGTGCAAACCAAGTATCTAGCCAAAATTTTTGTCACCCTTCGTCCTTCAGTCTTAGATCCGGCTGGTGTGGCTGTACAATCTGGTCTCCAGCAGATGGGATACAATACCGTAGAAAATGTACGGATTGGTAAGTACATTGAATTGACGATTACATCCTCTGATGAAACCAAAGCACGTCAAGACATGGAGCGCATCTGTAACCAAATGTTAGCAAATCCTGTCATTGAAAATTACCGTTTTGATTTAATTGAGGTCGAAACTCAAACGGGAGTGTTTTAGAGATAGGTGACAGGTGACAGGGGATAGGTGACAGGGAAGAGAAGGGAGAGTAAGTCATACCAACTTTCCCATGCTCAATGCCCCCATACCCAATGACTAATGCCCAATGACTAATGACTCTTGATTAATTATGAAATTCGGTGTTGTAGTTTTTCCAGGTTCTAATTGCGATCGCGATGTTGCTTATGTCACCAGAGACTTGCTAGGACAGCCAACTCGCATGGTTTGGCATCAAGATACAGATATTGATGATTTGGATGCCATTATCGTCCCTGGGGGGTTTAGCTACGGCGATTATTTGCGCTGTGGTGCGATCGCCCGATTCTCGCCTGTGATGCAGCAAGTAATTGCCCACGCCCAAAAGGGTAAGTTAGTCCTGGGGATTTGTAATGGTTTTCAGGTATTAACTGAAGCCGGACTTTTGCCGGGGATACTTACTAGAAACCGAGATTTGCATTTTATCTGCGATCGCGTCCCTTTAAAAGTTGAAAGCCATAATAGTCCTTGGACACAGGCGTATAACACTGGTGAAGTTATCACTTTACCAATTGCCCACGGAGAAGGACGATTTTATGCGGATAAGGCGACTTTATCTGAGATTGAAGATAAAGGGCAGGTAGTTTTACGTTATGCAGGCGAAAACCCTAACGGTTCACTAAATAACATTGCGGGGATTTGCAATCGTCAGGGTAATGTTGTCGGTATGATGCCACACCCAGAAAGGGCATCTGATCCCGTAATTGGGGGTGATGATGGGTTGAGATTGTTTAAAGGTTTGCTAGAAAAGGTAGTAGCCTTGGCGTAATTTTCACCTTCACACCCATGATATTTCAGCAATATAGAGGCACAGTCAGACTGTGCCTTTTTATAGATGTATCAAAATATCAATGTATGTGAAGAATTACACAACGGAGGCATGGCAAGGGAAAATGTGAAAGGAATCAATTACAATTATTTTTTTGCTGAGGAAGGTTAACTAAAGGCGACATAAATAAATTGAATCTGTATAGTTAATTTTATTAGAGCATTATCCCTTGGATTATCAAATGTCACCCTCGGATGCGGAAAATAAATTTATCACATGGATACAATCTTTTGATTATCGTGTTTTACAACACCAAGAAGATGTAGAAACTAAGTTTGTTATACCAATGTTTCATCATCTCTGTTACCCAGAGGAATCTTGTTCTAGAAAATGTAGTTTGAGTTCCGAAACCAACGGAAATCTAGCAAACAAACTAGAAACCATGCAAATTTATTTTTCTACTGATGATGTAGTCAAACAAAATGCTGACACATCGTTAATAATTATTATTTATTTATCCCCGCAATCAAATAATTTTCAAGAAGCAATAGCCCAAGCAAGATTCTACAGTATCTATTTAAAACCTTTATTTTTTGTAGTCACCAATGGTTATCAAATTAAATTTTTTAAATATTTAGTTTATCATAGGGAGGAATGTGTACTTGACAAAAATATTTATTCCTTAAAAAGTAATACTACAGCATTAGAATTTTATAATAATTATAATTTTCACTACCTTAAAAATATTGATAAAAATACAATTAACACTTTAAAATATAGCCAATATAATTTAATTGAAAAATCATTAAGACGACATAATTTACAAGAAATTGTAGCTCAAACGGATTTTATACCCGCGATTGTGCGAGAAGGCGATCGCTTAATTGCCGTCAAGCCTAAAGTAGTCATAGAATGTAACTTACCCAAGGCTTTCAGAGATGGTGATTGTCTCATCCAATTTAGTGGGGTGATTTTAAGAGGTTGCAAGATTAAACTCAATCACCAAGATATTTTAGCTCAATTAATGACCGGATTGAATACTCGCCCTGAATGGGGATGTCGGAGATTTATTAAACAAATAGATGATAATGCTTTTGAGGTTAGTTTAGGTCAAACTACAGTTATTTTATCTGATTTAGAAACAGCAGATTTATGTTTGTGTATTGATGTAATTTGCCAAGCATATAAGCAATCAATTATTGAATGCGAAAATATTTTAGAAACCTGGGATTTTGAATTTATTGAATTTTTAGGTAGTCGTGGAGTACATCTTTTTTCTGTAGATGCCAAACTATGGCGGTTAATGCACGATTTTGCAAATGAATTTAACTATGTGCAAGGTAAATCAGAATGGCACTTATTTCAGCAAGAAGAAATTTCCATTCGCGTAAGTCGAGGAATCCGTGATCATGCGTTTATTTTACCTCGCCCTGTTAATTATTTCTCTTTATTACCTAATGGCATCATTAATATAGTTTATGAAATTAATCATATTCACCTCCAGTCTTTAGAAAATGGGGAAATTAATTCATGGCATCAAGATATTGGTACAAGAGGGACTTGGACAGCTACATATACAAAACAATGGTTATTAGAAAAATTTATTCCTAAAGTTATCGATTACTATGCACGAAAAAATAATTTATCAGCATCAGAGTTAAAGAGAAATATCGCAGATTATGGTAGTAAGTACACTCCAATTTCAGACATTGACGATATTAGAGAACTAGTACCTTATCTCCAAGATATTCAATCTTGGTTAAATAATTATGTTGAAAATATTCCGGCTGTTCTTTTAAAAGCATACTATCAAACACTAACAAATCTAGTGCGAAATACTGACTCATCCATAGAGGGGATAGACTATATTATCCGCAACTTAACTTTAATGGAAGCAGGTAACACTAAAGACAGAATGAATAGTAATTTTTATAAATGGAATTTTAAAGATGCTTTGTATTATTTAGATGCTCAAGTAGGCAGAATTAATAATTATCAATATGAGCAAAGTTTTCAAGCTGATTTAATCACTAGAACTTTTATCTGGATTATAGAACATGGCAAAACTCGTTTCTCTCAAGCTCAATTAAATGCTGCAAAACAAGCTTTATTACCACTCTGGGAACAGAGTCGGTTTGAAATGCGCTATGTAAATCCTTCTCGGCAGCGCAGCAATTTATAATAGCTGTTTTTGATTTAGCTTGAATGAAACTATCTTAACTAACTCTTTAATTTGCTACCAAACTTGGCTTAAATCTAAAACAAATCCAGGTAATAACGGTTCACCAGAAAGCGTCTGAGGATTATCTAATAACTCAACATTAGTATTAGGACGATAAATAAAAACTTGGCGTTGTTTTCTATCAATTAACCAACCAAGCTGTGTCCCATTATCTATATACTCTTGCATCTTGTCTTGCAAGATTCGCAAATTATCACTTTCAGAACGCAATTCAATCACAAACTCAGGACAAATTGGTGCAAATCTCTTTCTTAATTCTAATGGTATTGCTTCCCAGCGAGTGCGTTTTATCCAAGCTGCGTCAGGAGAACGGACTGCACCATTTGGCAAGGTGAAACCACCACTAGAACCAAACCCTACACCTGTGCCATCTTGCTTTGTCCAAACCCATAACTGTCCAATTAAATTAAAGTTGCTCTCATCGGTTTCAGAGCCAGTTGGGGGCATAATTATTAATTCTCCAATAGCATTACGTTCGATACGAAAATCGTGGTTGAGTTGACAAAATTCATAAAATTGATCGTCATTGATGGCGATCGCACTCGGTAATTGCAATACTATTGGTACAATTTCTGTAATGCAGGGTAAGCTTGTAGTCATAATTTTGAATTTATTCTTTACTCACAACCCAATACACACAACGTCTTGCGCCTGCTAGGATGTGTTCTTCTCCCTCTACTTTTACATATTCTCCGAGAACACATTGAAAAATCATTAACTCTTGCTTACATAATCCTATACAGGCTGTAGCCGCAGCATAAATTGGACAGTGGTTTTCAATTAACAAGAAAGAGAACCATCATCTAAGGCTTGACTCTCCGCCATTCGTGCGTGCGATCGCAATTTAACTAAAGCTGTGAATGAACCTTGGCTAGATACTTGTACTTGATAGGTAGTAAGTAATCGCACAGAATTATTTACACATGAGTTTCTATTCTGGATAAGGGTTTTATGGCTTAACTTTGTGTAATTAATTTTGTTTAGCTACTTATTTTGCGGCTATCTAGCTTAAATCCCCTGACAAACACTTTGAAGTATTTGCCGTAACCAAATACTCGCCTGATCCTGATTTGTAAGTTTGCTCCACAGCATAGAAATCATCCAAGGTTCAGTTTGTACAGGAAGTTCAAAAATTTCTAATGTATCTTTGCAAGCAAACGGTGTTACCAGTCGAGAAGGAATCACAGTCACCAAGTCACTGGATGAAATGACGGCTGGTAATATCAGCAAGTGCGGCGTAGTCAAAGCGACACGACGCTGTAGATTTTGTTCAGCAAGCACCTTGTCAATTTCACCAATGTCATCTCGTCTGAGAGTAAAAAGAGCTTGGGGGAGACGAGCAAAGGTTTCCGGTGTCATCGTCTCCTCCGTGATAACAGGGTGTCCACGGCGACAAATACCTACAAAATGTTCTTGAAATAATGGCATTTGTATTGTTTGTCGGGGAGGATTTTGAAAGAAACCCAAAGCAACATCAATTTCTCGTTGCTCTAAGAGGTCTCCCACAGAATCCTTCTCAAAACCAATTAATCGAAAATTAATGCTTGGTGCAACCTGACAACAAACTTCTAACAGCTTGGGTACAACAACATAGCTGGTGTAATCGGAACTACCAATTGCGAAGGTATGTTTAGAAGTTGCTGGCTCAAAGGTTTGACTAGATTCTAGGGTCTGTCGGATTTGCTGGAGAGCAATTGAGATACCTGGAGCAATTTCTAGAGCTTTTGCTGTTGGCTGCATTTCTCTACCGATACGGATAAATAAATCATCCTGAAATAGTGTGCGTAACCTTCCCAGAGCTGCACTCATTGCTGGTTGTCCGAGGTATAAACGTTGAGCGGCGGCTGTCACACTGCGTTCCTCAAAAAGCACTTCAAAGGCGACAAGCAGGTTGAGGTCAATGGCAGATAAATCGATTAATCCCATTAATTAAATGTATCGCTGCAATCAATTTGCTTAATTTATAACATCTCAGTACAGTAAATCTGAAAGCATTTTTTAGGTCACAAAAATGACAACTCAAACGAGAATTGCGGTGGTAACAGGTAGTAATAGAGGTCTAGGATATGCTATTTCTCGTAAGTTATCCCAAATTGGTATCCGTGTAATTCTGACGAGTCGTAATGAAACAGATGGTTTAGCTACCAAGCAACAACTATTTAGTGAAGGGCTGGATGTAGACTATCATTTACTAGATGTTACTGATGATGCAAGTGTTCAGCAGTTTACCCAATGGTTGCGTGAAACCTATGGCAAAGTAGATATTTTAGTTAATAATGCAGGTGTGAATCCTACAACTAAGCCAGAGGAGTCTAGTTTGCTGACTGTGCAATTGGAAACGATGCGAGTCACTTTTGAAACTAATGTTCTGGCGGTAGTGAGAATTTCTCAAGCATTAATTCCGTTGATGCAGGTGGAAAACTACGGTCGCATAGTTAATATTTCCACTGAAATGGCTTCTCTGTCTACAATTCCCGATGATTATTATCCGTTAGCACCATCTTATCGGCTCTCTAAGGTGGGTGTGAATGGTATCACGGCGATTCTGGCTAAGGAACTCCAAGGGACTAATATTCTTGTGAATGCCTATTCTCCGGGTTGGATGAAGACAGATATGGGGGGTGATCAAGCTCCGTTTACAGCAGAAGAGGGAGCGGAAACAGCCGTCTATTTGGCAACACTACCCGATGGAGGAGCGCAAGGACAGTTTTTTGCAGAGATACGGAAGTTTGGCGGCCCAGTTCAATTACAGTGGTAGGTCAATATGGAAAATTTAGTAGGTTTACCCCCTATTTACGAGGATACACCGATTGATTTAGCTCCTGCTAAAATCATTACCTCATTCCCTGTCAATACTTTTCTTGAAAATCTGGCGATCGCTCCCGATGGTACAATCTTCGTAACTAACCATGAAGTTGGTAAAATTGTTCGCATCACCCCATATGGCAATCAGCAGATTCACGCCAGTGTGGAAGGAAAAGTAAGCGGTCTAGCTTTCACTAGTGATGGCGGTCTGATAGCTACAGGATGGAATGCTGATTCTGTACCCGTGGTTTCTCTAGTTGCCAAGGATGGTACAGTAGAAACCTTGTTAACCTTGCCAGATGCCATATTCCTCAACGGTATCACCCCTCTATCAGATAACAAGTATTTGACAGCAGATTCCTATCGCGGTGCAATCTGGCTAATTGATGTTGCTCAACCCAGTGCATCTATTTGGTTAGAACATCCTTTGCTGGCTCGCAGCAATGCAGAGAACCCCATTCCAGCCGCCAATGGGATCAAACGTTTTTGCCGGACGGTCTACGTTTCTAATACAGAACAAATGTTGTTATTGCGGATTCCCCTTGGTGTGGGAGATCACCCCAGTGAGCCGGAAGTCTTTGTAGAGAAGACTAACATTGATGACTTTGCATTTGACGTAGAAGGCAACCTGTACGGAGCAACGCACATTTACAACACTGTAGTACGGATTGGGACTGATGGCATAACAACTATTATTGCTCAAGCCGAGCAAGGTGTAATTGGCAGTACATCTGTAGCCTTTGGTCAAAGTGAAGGCGATCGCACGTCCATCTATATCGTCACCAATGGCGGAATGTTTTTACCTCCTCCCACGGGAGTTGTTGCTGCTAACGTTGTGCGGCTAGAAGTCGGGAAAGCTGGATATATCTTTGTTTAAACAATACCTGAATCATTTGTAGGGGCGCACGACTGTGCGCCCCTACAAATGTATTTGTCCTATTATTATTGGTAGCGATAGAGATGGAACAAGACGATCAAATTATCACGGTAGTCATTTCACAAGTTGTGAAACCAGGATGTGAAGCTGCTTACGAAGCTTGGTTGAAAGATATAACCACTGTTGCTAGAACTTACGTTGGTCATTTGGGTACAAATATCATTCGTCCCCAAGCTGGAGTGCGTCCTGAATATGTGATTATCTTTCGGTTTGACGGCTACGAAAATCTTAAGACTTGGATGACATCACGCGATCGCGAATATTGGCTAACTCAATCCGCAACTTTGATAGAATCTGACCCCGAAGTTCAGCATATCAGTGGTTTAGAAGCTTGGTTTTCCCTTCCCGGTAAACCATTGAAGACTCCACCACGCTATAAAACAGCACTGCTAACTTGGGGATCAGTATATGTGTTGATTAATGTTTTGAATACATTTATCACACCTCTACTGCGCGGCTTACCTCCCTTCATTATTTCGTTGATTATTACAATTACTATGGTTTTGCTGTTAACTTATGTTGTCATGCCCAGAATCAGCCGTTTGTTGAGCTTCTGGCTATATCCTAAATCACGAAAAGTTTAGCTAACCAACAGCAAACTCTGTAAATTGTCTTTTAAAGGGGGAATGAAAAGCTAATACGATTTCTTGTTTGGGTATACCTCGACTAATCAGTTCATTGGTAAGGATTCAGGTGGCAGAGTATTGACAAAGGGATCGCTTGAGGGTGAGTATCACAAATATGAACCAAAATCTGCCTCAAGATTTAGACCGAGAAAGCTTAAACCAGTTGTCGAAGGAAGAACTGGTAGAGATAATTATTGAGCAGAGCAAGGTAATACGTGAGTTACAGAAAATAGTATTAGAACTACAGCAAGAAATAGAACGTTTAAAAGTCAGTAGAGATTTGGATAGCTCTAATTCGTCGAAACCACCGTCTGGGGACATTCACAAAAAGAGCGAAAACAAAAAAGCACCCCCACAAGAGGAATCAAATCAACCGAAAAGAAAGCCAGGTGGACAGCAAGGGCATCAAGGTAAGACTGGTAAGGGTTTTAGCAGAATAGATCGTTATGAAATTTTGCGTCCAAGTGATTGTGTCTTTTGTGGTCACAAAGCATTTGCAGCGGGAGCAGTAAAAGTAGAAAAACAGGCTGTAGCGCAACTGGTGGCATGTCCCATTGAAGTCGTAGAGTATCAACGCCATACCTGCGTGTGTGAGTGTTGTGGAAATGTACAAGCAGCACAGTGGTCACAAGATATCATCCCAGGGCAAGATTTAGGAACGTCTTTACAGGCATTTTTAGGATGGGCAAATAATTACGCACACATGCCCTATGAAAAACAACAAGAAATGTTATGGGAACTCGGTCACATTGAAATTGGACTGGGAACTTTAGTCACCACCAATGAACGAATTCAAAAAGCAATTGAACCGAGCATTAGTGAATTAAGTAATTGGGTAAAACAGACGCAACCAAACATTCATGTAGATGAAACACCTTGGTCAGTCAAAGGAGTTAAAGAATGGTTATGGGTAGTTGCCAATTCTGATTTCTGCCTGTTTACTGCGGCTGATACTCGCTCTAGAGCCGAACTAGAAGCAATTTTAGGGACTGAGTATACAGGAGTATTCAGCAGCGATGATTTTAGTGTCTACAATGGTTATGCTGTAACTGACCAACAGAAATGTTTGGCTCATCTACGCCGTCACTTCAAAAAATTAATTCAACTTCCAGGTCTTCACAACCAAGTTATTGGTGAAGCATTTGTTGATTTAATTGATGAAGCTTTTAGACATTACGCCCTATGGTTTGAGACTCTTGACTGCGCTAGTTACAATGATTGGGTCAATCAATTCAAATCCAAATTACAACAAACACTCGATTGCTGGATTGACTTAGCAGGGGCTACAGCAGGTAAGCTTTTACGTTCTTTGCGTGATAAAGCACATCAATGGTGGTATTTTCTTCACTACCCTGAAGTTCCTCCTGATAACAATCAGGCCGAACGTTCGCTGCGTTTAGCTGTTACAAAACGTAAAGTTAGTGGTGGCTCCCGTTCGATGGAGCGATTTCAACACACTGCCAATTTATTGACAGTAGTGCAGACTTGTCGCCGTCAAGGTAGGTCTGTAATTGATTTTTTTGCACAAGCTTTACTGGCTTACTCTAATAATTATTTGTCTCGTCCTTCTTTGCTTCCGCAATATTAGACCTGAATCCTTACGTTCATTGGCAATACCTCCTTAAGTCCCATCATGTTGAATCCAAATTTTTTCGTTTTTAATATCTAGATGCAAAACACGTTTAATATCCCAACAACATTTAAGGCTAACCGCGAGTTTGATAATATGGCAATGTGGCTGAAATTGCTCAACGGTTTGGTGGAGTTACGCAACTTAGAGAAGCAGTGAAACACTTGCAAAGTTTACTTTACATAGCTTAATTATATTAATTATGCAAGACAGAGGTTACATATTTTTATTTCAAGGTAAATATGCTGATGTACTCAAAAATCGTGTTAAAGACAGGAAAATATTTAGAGAAACTGTACCTTTTGTAGTGTCAGATAAATATCAAACAGTAGAGTTTCATTTTATATCAACAACAGGAATTAGCATTGATTATGCCGCGCATCCAAAGCAATACAGCTACTGTCACTGACACCTTGATTGTGGGACTAGGAATGAACGGTGAGATTGACTACGGCAGCTTTGAGAGCTTGAATATTCAACTGGGGGCTGGGAGTGATGTCATCACCATTGAAAGCACTCATCAACGGATGACTATGATTGCCACAGGTGCTGGTAATGATGTGGTGAATGCCGAAAGCAAATCCGCCAATAAATGCAGATGCCTATCGGTTTGATTCAGTAGCGCACCAGAAGCAGCAAGGTATTTGTTAAACCGAACTTGTAGCAGCTAAAATTTCTTTTGCTCGCTCAATATTTTTCTGTACAGATTGAGCCGAAATCTGCAAAGCTGCTTTTTCACTCTCACTCAAATTCAATTCCAAAACACTCTCAATTCCACCAAAACCCAAGCGACAAGGAACACCAATCACCACATCTTTTAAACCATATTCACCTTGCAGATATGTCGCCACAGGTAACAACCGCGACTGATTCAATAAAATTGATTCCACCATCACACTAGTAGCCGAAGCTGGGGCAAAAAATGCGCCGCCAGTCTGCATCAATTCCACAATTTCCGCACCACCATTGCGGGTTCTCTCTACCAAACGTTCAATTGTGTCTGTATCCAATAATTCCGTGATGGGGATACCATTAACTGTGGCGTGACGAGATAAAGGAAGCATCAAATCGCCGTGACTACCTAAAACCATCGCTTTGACATCAGCAGGTAAAACCCCCAACTCCAAGGCGATAAAAGTTTCAAATCGTGCGGAGTCCAACACCCCAGCCATCCCCATGATTCTATTCCGAGGTAAACCCGTCGCTTCCCAAGCTAAATAAGTCATCACATCCAAGGGATTGGTGACTACGATAAAAATAGCACTAGGAGAATAGGCGATCGCACTCTTGGCTGCTTCAACAACAATTTTGGCGTTAGTTTTCAGCAAATCATCCCGACTCATCCCTGGTTTGCGGGGAAGTCCGGCGGTAATCACCACAATTTGCGAACCAGCCGTATCAGCATAATTATTTGTCCCGATAATCTGACGATTATGTAATTCCAGACCCCTAGCTTCTAATAAATCCAGTGCTAAACCTTGGGGTATTCCCTCAACAATATCTAATAAAACCACATCTGCCAGATTTTTCTCAGCGATGCGTTGGGCTAGCGTACTACCAACTCTACCAGCACCGATGATAGAGACACGAGGTAGACGACAAGAAATTGAGGACTCAAGGAGAGAAGACATAGTTCGGTTAAAAAGTGCAACCTATACCACCCAGGGTAACAGCTAGTTTTGCGATCGCCAGTAGCTTAAGTAAGAAAATCTCCTATGTAGAATGGACGAAATCAAGTCCGAATAAACAAGTTTGTAGTAAGGACTTTAGTCCTTAGAAAAATCAGGACTAAAGTCCTTACTACGAACCGTCAAAACTAACGTGATAGACCACTAGCCGCTATTCAAAAGCTTCGAGTTGATCCAAACGTAACCAAATATTCGGTGTCGGGACTTGTCCGAACATCACCAAGGCGTAATCACCCTTAATATCTACAATTTCACCTTTAGTTTCAAACAAATACGCTGGAAAGCGAGTGTCACTAGCTTTAGCCTCCACACTATTTTCCAGCTTATCGCGGATAGCCCGCACCATATTTCCTTTTTTTACCGGCATAATTTCCCCTTTAAAGTTTTGACACCCTTTTAAAGAGGATTATAGGGGATTGGGGACTGGGTAAGAATTGTTCCCTTGTCTCCCTTCTTTTGCTTCCCCTACACCCTTAATGCTGACACTGGGGGCAAAAATGACTGGATCTCCCCCCTAACTTAATTCGCTGAATTACTTCACCACAGACTCTACAGGGTTCTCCTGCACGGTTGTAAACCCAGGCGACACCGCCATAGTTACCATTGATCCCCTTGACATTCAGGAAATTACTAAAAGTTGTTCCGCCAGCAGCAATACTGGTTTCCAACACTTGAATAATCGCGGTTCGTAAAGGCTCGATTTGCTTTAACTTTAAATCTGTACACAGCGTTTGAGGCAATATCCCACTCTTAAATAATGCTTCATCAGCATAAATATTACCCAACCCAGCCACCACCGATTGATCTAATAGTGCAGTCTTAATGGGACGACGGCGATTATGCAGCTTATCGGCTAAATACTCAACAGTAAACTCCGGCGAGAAGGGATCAGCTGCAAGTTTACCTAACCCAGTCATGACACTTTCTACAGCTACTCCCGGCTGCACCCACCACATTTGTCCAAAAGTACGCTGATCAACAAACCGTAACTCCTGTTGATCTCCAAAGAATATTCTTACCCGTGTGTGCTTGTGCAATGGTTCATCGGGCTTTACCCATAGTAACTGACCAGTCATTCGCAAATGAACCCCTAGCCAACCGCCAGAAGGGGAGGATGAGGAAGCAGAGGAAGCAGGGAGGGGTTGAGAGAGTTCACAGAGGAGATATTTACCGCGACGCTGCCAATTAATGATAGTTTTGCCTGCGATCGCATTTACAAACTCATCTACAGAAAAAGGGTGGGCGATGGTGCGATTGAGCAACACATCTCCACCCGTGATTTGCCAATTCAGAGTCAATTGATTTAGACCCCGACGGACTGTTTCGACTTCAGGCAGTTCAGGCATTTAAACTGATTTAGCAAGCGATTAGATTTATTTATAGGGATCAAAAATTGAATTACTAATATAGATACATTTGCTAACTCAACTACGAAAAATAATCCGCAAATACCCGCAGGTCGGTGCTGATTTAGTAGAGTAGTCTGAGGTGAAGAATGAAAAAATTATAATTTTTATTCCTCGGTATCTATATTTTACCCTTCGCTTCATCATCCCATTAAATAAATCCCCTTCAGGCTAGGCTAGTTATTTTTTAGCTTTAGCCTTGGGTGCTTCTACCTCTAGAAGTTCATCTGGAGAGAAGTTGTTAGTGTTGATGCCAGAGTAATTTACCTTCTCAAAGCGGACAATTACAGGGTATTTGATGCCACTTTGGTCTACGGAAGCTACAGTGCCGACATCTTGAAACCAGTAGGATTCTGGGCGAAGAACACGTACTTTAGAACCACGTTGTACCATGATTATTTTCCCTTTTAGTTATCAATCGCCATTATTTAGGGCTAATTGATTTCACTCTACAACTTGAAGGTCGTTACTAGAGGATTTGTTAAGTTATTTATCTGATATTGAATAACTTCTGCCCCTCTCCTTCCCCTGCTTCCCCTGTCACCTGTCACCTGTCCCCATATACCAATCTCTACCTTTAGTTGCTTTTATGTCCCAAATTACAAACCTAGTATGGTGTCATACCCTCCTTGACAAAGTACCAACAATGACGTACCGTCGTTCGCAAACACATATTTAAGGAAAATACTATGTTTTACTTAAAACAAACACACTACCCTCGTTACCCCTGCCAATTCGCAAGTTTTCGTCTAGGTAGGTGATATCCAACCAGCCTTGTTGTGTATCACTCTTGATAGGTACATCCAACGCCGTAAATTTTTTACCAGCCACAATTTGTTGGATAAAATTCTCTGGAGAAGTGTATCCTATTAATCTTTGTAGACCAATGATAGAACGCTCAAATTTTACTTGGATACGTCGCTCTGAAACTGGCTCAAATTTGGCGGCTACACTGACTAATCCTTCTAAGTAAGGTAAGCCATAAATCTCGGCAATGTTGTAAACGCTCGTAGTTTCTACCCGAATACACTGATAAATTTGACCAAGTTTATATACAGGTATGCGATCTATATTCAAGAGAGCCTTGCTAGTGGTGTAAAGTAAACGCCAATTGCCTTCTAGTAAATTGGTAGCCTCTAATGGACGAGGTGTAGGATTTAAGTCTTCTAAGCTGGCGATCGCTGCTAGGATAAACTGCTTTTGTGGTTGACTAGCTAGTAAACCCCGATTTGTAAGAGCGATCGCATCTAGTAGAGCCGCTTTTTTCATGATCACCTATTGCCTCAAAAATTATCAGGATTAAAGCCACATTAAATTGATATTAATGTCCTATGTATAAAGCCGGAAAAATTACTCAGAATCAGTGCTTAATTGCGTTATCACTATTAAATAAAATATTTTGGTTAGCTTGCGGATTTATTCATCCCAGAGTTGAAGAAATAACTAAATTATCGCGTGTCAAGTGATAGACTTCTTAATGTCTAGTTACATAAGCTTTTTTGCCTATTAAGTCGATATGTTGAATTCTCCCCTACGTGAAGAACCTCGGAATCAGCGTGCTGCTGTCATCCCCCTAAAGCAAGAGTCTTCTTTATTAGATTGGCTACAAGCTAACGGACGGATCATACCGCGCGACGTTCAAGAATCTAGTGTTCGAGATGAAGAAGAAGAAATATCAGAATTTCTCGGTGGGGATGACGGCATTGACTACCTTGATGATGATGATGATGACGATATCAGTCTAGACGAAGATTAGTCTTTTTTGACTGGGATTTCCGAAAGAGTATTCAGTTAAGCAGTTTTATTAAGTGTGGAGTGAAGGGAAGTTTTTGTGGACGCTAAATTATCTCCAAACCAAGGATTAAATTTTTCTGGGATTGGTCTGGCTTCTGGCCTAGCCGCCGGACTGGGTATAGCAGCTGTAATTCTAGATTGGTTGGCAAACAGAACCCCTTGGCAGGGCATATCTCTGACTCTGCCACTGGTAATGTCTACCGTAATTTCAGCTGTTGTAGGTTACTTTGTAGTGCCTCTACTGCAAGCCCTCAAAACTGGGCAAATTATCCGCGAAGATGGTCCCCAAGCCCATTTAAAGAAGGCGGGTACACCAACGATGGGAGGTATCTTTTTTATCCCTGTGGCGGTGATATTAGCTTGTGTTTGGTCTAGTTTTGCACCAGAAGTGCTTGCTGTCTCCGCATTAACTCTCAGTTATGGTTTAATTGGCTGGATTGACGATTGGCAAATTCTCCGCCGGAAGTCTAATAAAGGCATCTCTCCCCGGATGAAATTGTTATTGCAAATTGGTTTTGCTCTAGCTTTTTGTGTGTGGCTGATGTTTAATCAACCTGCCAATATTACGAGTGTTGCATTACCTTGGGTAGGTTTTGCCTTACCTTTAGGATTCTTATTCTGGCCGTTGGCTGGCTTTGTCCTCGTGGCAGAGAGTAATGCAACTAATTTAACTGACGGTATTGATGGTTTGGCAGCTGGAACAGTAGCGATCGCCTTGCTAGCATTAGGTGCTATAGTTGCTCCTACTTCCCCTGGATTAATGGTTTTCTGTGCAGCCTTAAGCGGTGGCTGTTTAGGTTTCTTAGCCCACAACCGCAACCCAGCCCGTGTGTTCATGGGAGATACTGGTTCTCTAGCTTTGGGTGGTGCTTTAGCAGCCGTAGCGTTGTTAACTAATAGCTTGGTAGCCTTGTTTATTCTCAGTGGTATATTCTTTGTCGAAACCCTGTCTGTGATGGCACAGGTGACTTATTACAAAGCCACCAAAGGCCCCGATGGCAAAGGTAAGCGTCTGTTTAAAATGGCCCCTCTACATCACCATTTAGAATTATCAGGTTGGTCGGAATTGCAAGTAGTTGGTGTATTTTATATCATCGCTGCTATGTTAGCGACAATTTGTTTAGCGATCGCTCCTTTTTAAATCTTTTTAAATAACTATAAAACTTTAGCCCCGCTTTCTGGATGAAGGTGGGGTTATTCTATTAAGCTTTTAGTGTTGTTGAATAATAATATTTAGAAGTTCACGCAGAGGAGAACGCCAAAAATAATTTTATCTATTATTAATTCAGAAATTGTCTGTGAATGAATTGGATCTATTCATAGCGTTAGCAATGAAAATATGAAAAGGGTAATTGCACCAATATTATTAATGGGAATTAGTGTCGGGTTACTAGCAAGCAGCCCCAGTAATGCTAATAGTAGTAATTTGTTAGTAGCCCAAGCTAACAATAGAAATCGAATTGCACAAGAGTTTATCGCGAGTGGAACAGAGCCTTTTTGGAGTGTGACAATTAGCAAAAAAGGAATTATTTACGCCACGCCAGAATCCCGTCAAAGTTTCCCTTATGTTTCGCCGTTACAAGCATCTGGTCGCCCAGTAGACTTAGTAAGAGTTTATCGATTGAGAGATAGAAATAATGCAACTAATACTTTGGTAATTAAAAAAGTAGATTCCTGTAGTGATGGTATGTCTGATATCACATATCCTTATTCAGCTATATTTATTAGGGGTAATACTGTTTTAGAAGGTTGTGCCAAACCAAATAAATAGCGGTCACTTCGCTGCGCTCCGAATTTAAAATTCAAAATTAATTACTTCCGAGTAGCGTTACTATTCCCCTATTTTCGTATTTGGCTAACCAAATGACTAAGTTCTGGTAAGATGAGCTTTTCCATCCCCAATCGCACAGCATTGCTAGAACCAGGTAGAGAGAAGATGAGTTTATTTTGATAAACACCAGCAACCGCACGGGAGGCGATCGCACGCGAACCAATTTCTTGATAACTTAAAAATCTAAACAACTCCCCAAATCCCGGTAGGGTTTTTTCCAGTAATTTCTCAATGGCATCATAGGTAGTATCTCTAGGTGCGATCCCTGTACCACCATTAAAAATCACCGCATCTAAATTGGCTTTTTGACCAAGTAATTCTATCTGTTGTTGAATTTGTTCTGGTTCATCTTTGATGATGGCATATGCTCCCACAGCATAGTTAGCACCAGTTAGCAACTGCTGGATAATTTGACCGCTTTTATCTGTCTCTAGTGTACGTGTATCACTGACGGTAACAACAGCACAAGCTACTGTTATTCCCGGTGCATCTGGATGAGGTTGTGATGTCATGATCGCTATGATGAAAGTCATTAGTAGCAATATGCGAAGCTCAAAAGTCAAAAGTCAAAAGACTCGTACTCTCGGCTGTGTGAAGTTAATAGCCAATGACTAATGACTAATGACTAATGACTACCTATGCTTTACTGAATCCTAAACCCTTGTCTTCAGCGTATCGCTCCATAAAACGCATAAAGCGATCCCATTCATCGCTAGATTTCATCAAGTAGATAGCTTCTAACGCTTCTGGTTTACCGTTGATGAATTTACCCTTGACCTCACGGGTGATTAGTTCTCCTTCTTCATCAATTAAGTACATCCCGGTAATCTCATCGGTGCTACCTTGGGCTAGAATTTTAGGATTTGTAAAAATAAAGGTTGCTGTACCACTGTCACCAGTGCGCGATCGCGTCAAACGTACTTCTGGAATTACGTCTTCGTCAAGTCCCTTGGAAAACTGTATTTTCGCCATGATGAGTTTAAAGTTTTGTGATCATTAGTTTAATATTCTCTCATCATTTGGTGGGTATTAGGGAGCAAAGGAAACACAGGGAATCTCTATTGCCTATTGTTTACTAAATAACGATCGTGAAAAGTTCAGGTAAAAACATTGTTTAAGAAGCCATACAGAGAATCCCTATCTACAACACACTAAGTATCCCGTAGGGAATGCACATACATAAAGGCTTGGTAAAAGTTTAAACTTTGTGTAAAAATGACAAAAATTAAGAAAAACTTCTAAAAATACCAACTTTTAAATTGATATGAGTTTATTTTGTCTAGTTCACGGTGCTTTCCAAGGTGCATGGTGTTGGGATTTGCTAGTTCCCTACTTAGAATCACAGGGCCACAAAACCCTAACAATGGATTTACCAATTGAAGATACATCTGCTACCTTGTCCGATTTTGCGGATGCAGTAATTCAAGTGATGCCAAAAACTGATGATGATATTGTGCTAGTTGGTCACTCAATGGCTGGTACTATCATTCCTCTGGTTGCCGAAGCAGTAAAAGTGCGTCAGTTAGTGTTTGTAGCTGCTCTGATTCCTTATCCTGGAATCAGTACACTAGACCAATTTTCTCATCATCTTGATTCTGATACACTCAAATCATTAAATTACCAACCAAAAGACCCAAGCCAATTAGAACAGTTTTATTCTGAGCCTAGTATGTATGAACCAACTGCGCTAGGCAAAGATTTTTCAGACGAAGCAGTATTAATAGATTTGTTCTTGCATGATTGTCCACCAGATGTAGCACAGTGGGCAATCTCAAAAAATCGTTCGCAACAATCTCTGGCATATATTTATGAAATAAATCCTCTAAAAGCATTGCCTTCGGTTGAGCGTAAATATATTGTTTGTACCAAGGACCGAATAATATCTCCTGCATGGTCACGCTATGCTGCACGCAAGCGTTTAGGAGTCGATGCCATTGAACTACCGTCTGGACATTGCCCACATCTGTCTTGTCCTGACCTTCTTGCCTCAGTATTAACTACTGATTAATTGTTTGGAACTCTTTCTCCAGTATCAAAGTTACTGGTCCGTCATTTTCGATGCTGACTTGCATCATTGCGCCGAATTTACCTGCTTCTACTCGCAAACCGCTATTTTGTAACTTAGCAACAAAGCTTTTATATAATTCTTCAGCTTGGGAAGGATTCGCCGAACGGTCAAAGGAAGGACGGCGGCCTTTGCGACAGTTACCGTAGAGGGTAAATTGGCTAACTACCAACAACTCACCGCCAATTTCTTGTACAGATTTTTGCCACCTATCCCCATCTTTTTCATCAGGAAATAGGCGTAACTCTAAGCATTTACGCGCCATCCAGTCGAGTTCTGCATCTGTGTCTGTATCAGCGATCCCTACGAGTAAATTTAATCCTCGGCCAATTTTGCCAATTACTTCACCGTTAACGGTAACTTGAGATAATTTTACTCGCTGGACGATTACACGCATATTATAGAAATCCTAGTTTTAGAGACGTAGCATTGCTACGTCTCTACATGATTGTTCAGAGATGTCTATTGACTATTTCCCAAAGCCTTTACCTCGGCTGGTGGAAGGAATGCACAGACAATTTTCTAATTGAGTCAGTAAGGTTTCCCGATCTAAATTTTGCCCAATCAGCACTATTTGATTTTTGGGTTCACCTTTCCATTCGTCATCATCTAGAGTGAACCGTTTACCGCACAGGTGGAAAATATGCCGCTTGGGACTTTCATCAAACCACATGATACCCTTGGCGCGGAAGATAGACGTGGGTAGTTGATTATCTAAAAAATATTGAAACTTCCGAATTGAGAAAGGTTGGTCACTTTTGAAAGATATGGATGCAAAGCCATCATTTTCTAAGTGGTCAGAGTGATGATGGTGGTGTTCATGGTCGTGATGGTCGTGACCGCAGTTTGCATGATCATCATCATCATGGTCATGATGTTCGTGACCACAGGTTGAATGATCATGGTCATGGTCATGATGTTCGTGATCATGCTCATCAACACTGCCAAAATATTTATCAGATTCAAACAGTCCGACACTGAGAATTAAAGGTAACGCAACTTGCGATCGCGTCGTCCTTAAAATCCTTGCACCTTCCTTAACTTCGTTAATTTTCTTTTCCAACTCATCTAATGTTGCTTCATCAACCAAATCTGCTTTGTTCAAGACAATCACATCACCGTAGGCAATTTGACTGTAAGCTGCTTGGGAGTTGAATAAATCTAAGCTGTAATTTGCTGCATCTACTACAGTAATAATCGAGTCCAACCGCGTTAAATCCCGCAGTTCTGTACCCAAAAATGTTAGGGCTACTGGTAGGGGATCTGCTAATCCCGTTGTTTCTACAACTAGGTAATCTAGCTTTTCGTCCCGTTCTAAAACTTTATATACAGCATCAACTAAATCATTATTAATAGTGCAGCAGATACAACCATTACTCAGTTCCACCATATTCTCATCGGTGGAAACGATTAACTCGTTGTCGATGCCGATTTCTCCAAATTCATTCACCAAAACAGCAGTTTTTAAACCCTGTTGGTTGCTGAGGATATGGTTAAGTAAGGTTGTTTTGCCACTACCAAGAAATCCAGTAATAATTGTGACTGGCATTCCTTGTTTGGGGGCATCCATTGGTTGAAAATTGGAAGTAACTGCTGATTGCATAAGACTGTAATCAAAAAATTTGAAAATTTGAGAGAAGTTAAAATTGCAGCACCGCTACCAGGAGATCAAAGTCATAGACTCGAAACGGCTACCCACACGATAAGTCAAAAGAGTTGAATTTTGGTCTTTTGTACTGTTTTAAATGGTAGTCGTATTTCAGCCGTGATGTACTAGCATAGGGATGCTGGATAATTATTCCTGCTGCTTTACTTTATTATCGCGTATCTTTCTATTTCAAATTTACTGTGTTATGACCCTAACCATTTACAATACCCTCACCCGTCGGCAAGAACCTTTTGAAACTGTAGAACCAGGAAAGGTTAAGATGTATTGCTGTGGTGTGACAGTTTATGACTATTGCCATTTGGGTCATGCACGTTCTTATATCGTTTGGGATACTATTCGCCGTTATTTGATCTGGCGCGGTTTTGAAGTAACCTACATCCAAAATTTTACTGATATTGACGATAAGATTCTCAACCGCGCTAAAGAACAAGGTTCAACGATGGAAGCGGTCTCGAACCGCTTTATTGATGCTTATTTTGAAGATATCCGCCGTTTAAATGTCATGGATGCGGATGAGTATCCCCGCGTTACTGAGCATATTCCCGAAATTCATGAACTGATTCAGATTTTAGAACAAAAAGGTCTAGCCTACGCTGTGGGTGGAGATGTTTATTACCGTGTAGAACGCTTTCCTGATTATGGCAAACTCTCAGGCAGAGAACTAGAACAGATGCAAGCTGGTGCTAGCGGTCGGTTAGATGCAGAGGAATCAGAAGTTAAAAAGCAACACCCCTTTGATTTTGCCTTGTGGAAGGGAGCAAAACCAGGAGAACCGGCATGGAGTTCTCCTTGGGGTGAAGGTCGCCCCGGATGGCATATTGAATGCTCGGCGATGATTCGCTCTAAATTAGGAAAGACCATTGATATTCATGGTGGTGGTGGAGATTTGATTTTTCCGCACCATGAAAATGAAATTGCTCAGTCAGAAGCAGCCATCAATCAACCATTGGCGCGTTATTGGACACATAACGGCATGGTGATGGTAGATGGTCAGAAAATGTCTAAATCACTGGGTAATTTCATCACCATCAGGGAATTACTAGATGGGGTGGGAAATTGGAAAGATCAGCCAGTCAACCCGATGGCGGTGAGATTGTTTGTTTTACAGGCACATTACCGCAAGCCTTTAGATTTTACCGAAGATGCGATCGCTACTGCGGAAAATAGCTGGAAAACCCTGAAAGAAGGGTTACTTTTTGGCTATCAATACGGCGAAAAACTGGGATGGAGTGAAGAAGCAGGGGAGCAGGGGAGCAAGGGAGCAGGGGAGAAAAACCACCTACAAGTGGGTCAAGAACCGGCGATGATTCCCGAACTTGTCACCCGCTTTCAAGAATTGGGGGATGATGATTTTAATTTCTCTGGTGGTTTGGCCGTTGTGTTTGAATTAGCCAAAGACCTGCGCCGCGAAGGAAATATTTTGGTGCATGAAGGAATAACCAAAACCCCATCCGATGAACTCCACCGCCAGTGGTATACCCTAATTACCTTGGCTAAAGTCTTGGGTTTAGAAGCAACACTAGATGATGAAACCCTGACAAAAGACGGTTTAAGTGATGCAGAAATTGAGGCTCTAATTCAGCAAAGACAGGACGCGAGAAAATCTAAAAATTTTGCCGAAAGCGATCGCATCCGCAACGAACTACAAGCTCAAGGTATAACTTTAATTGATAGCCCTCAAGGTACGCGTTGGCATAGAGGCTAAAGGTGAATGGGGACTGGGGAAGAGAAAATTTACCCAATCCCTAATACCCAGTACCCAATCCCCAATACCCAATCCCTATTCCCTAAAATTTTTATGTGGTCTGAATTAACAAAAGCGATCGCTAGTTTTAAAATACCTGCTGATTGGATCGGTATTCGAGTTGTGAAGGAAACGGCTGCTAACCATTATGTCCGGGATGGTTTGCCCCAATCCAATGGCAAATCTACAACCCAGGGAGCAATGCTCGAAGTCTTGGTTAACGGCTGTTTGGGTTACGCAGCAACTAATTCCTTAGAACTACCATCGCTGCAAGTGGCGGCGGAAATGGCATATAAACAAGCACTTGCAGCTAGTGAATGGTGGATTTATCCCTTCCGCGAAACTGAACGTCCTAAAGTGGTGGGTGAATATAACTCACCTTTTTTAGAACCATTGGATGCCCTATGCCCAGGGGAAATTAATGATTTACTGGTGCGGATTTGTCACACCCTCAAAGTTGACGAGAAAATTGTGCAAACCACAGCCAGCGTCAGCACGAACCAGAAAGAGAGTTGGTTTGTCAGCAGCAATGGTTCTGAGGTATATCAAAAGTTTTTATCTTTAGGAAACCATTATGGAGCGATCGCTCAAGATGGGGCAATAGTCCAACCACGCACCAATAACGGCTGGCAAGCACACTGTTATCAAGGCGGGATGGAATTGTTACACAGAGAAAATTTATGGCGAGAGGTACAGCAAATTGGCGAACAGGCGATAGAACTGTTAACCGCCGAGGAATGCCCAACTACCCGCACCAATTTAGTTTTAGCCCCCGACCAAATGATGCTGCAAATTCATGAAAGTGTGGGACATCCCTTAGAAATTGACCGAATTTTAGGAGATGAACGCAACTACGCCGGCGGTAGCTTTGTCAACACCAGCGATTTTGGTCAGCTAGTTTACGGTTCACCCTTGATGAATATTACCTTCGACCCTACCGTTGATGGTGAATATGCTAGCTACGGCTTTGATGATACAGGAGCGATCGCCACAAGAGAATATGTCATCAAAGAAGGCGTATTGCAACGGGGTTTAGGTAGTTTAGAAAGTCAAGCCAGAACCGGAGTTCCTGGAGTCGCCTGCGCTCGTGCATCCTCTTGGAATCGCGCCCCAATTGACCGCATGGCGAACTTAAATTTAGAGCCAGGAAACGCCAGTTTTGACGAAATGATTAGGGGGATTGAACACGGCGTTTATATGGAATCTAATCGTTCTTGGTCAATTGACGATCGCCGTTATAAATTTCAGTTTGGCTGTGAGTATGCCAAATTAATTGAAAATGGTAAACTCACTAAAACCCTCCGCAATCCCAACTACCGCGCCACCACCCCAGAGTTTTGGCATAGCTTAATCCAAGTGGGGGATGACTCCAATTGGGAAATGTATGGTACACCCTTTTGTGGTAAAGGTGAACCCAACCAAGCGATTTGGGTAGGACATGGTTCACCAGTTTGTGTATTCGCTAATGTTGAAGTTTTTGGGGGAGGAAAGTAAAAAATTCAAAATTAAAGATAGAACGTAGGTTGGTTTGACGCAAGAAAAATCAACATTAACTAATATATTTTTATTGCGCTCCACTGCCCTTGTTAAGTGCATCATTCTTACTTATGAAAGCAGAAATCTCTACCTTAGAAGTTAGCTTTAATCAAATACTAGAAACTCTCATTGCAAAAAAGGCAGAAAATGAAGAATTTACTGTCAAATTGAACTGTGAACGCAGTCAATTTACTCGATTGAATCATGCCAAAATCCGTCAAACTGGTTATGTATCTGACGGTTCGGTGGAATTAACTCTCATGGCAGATCAACGTAGTAGTTTTCGCCAATTTCCGTTTACTGGCAATTTGGAAACAGACTGGCAAGCAGCATATAAAGCTTTACAAGAACTACGAGATGAATTGCCTGTATTACCATCTGATTCTTATCAGGTCTTACCATCAGGAAATAATACTGGTCGAGAAGTAAATACAGGTAACTTGCTGACAGCAGACGTATTATTGTCAAATATCTTAGAACAAATTAATGAATTAGATTTTACTGGTATATATGCTGGGGGAATAGCAATTAGAGCCTATGGTGATTCCTGTGGACAAAAACATTGGTTCGCAACTGATTCTTTTACCTTAGACTATTCTTTATTTATCGAATCTGGGCAAGCTGTTAAAGGTATATTTGCAGGTAGTAATTGGGAGACAGCCGCTTATACCGCTAAAATCAGCGAGGCTAAAAAACTCATTAAACTATTATCTAATACACCAAAGGAATTACCCAAAGGACAATACAAGACTTACTTTGCACCTGCTGCCGTGGCTGATTTATTGGGTATGCTTTCTTGGGGTGCTGTGAGTGAAGCAGATATCCAACAAGGTAACAGTGCATTAGCAAGTTTGTCACGACAAGAAAAACAATTGTCGTCTGCATTTAGTTTAAAAGAAAATTTTCACCGGGGGCTAGTACCGCGATTTAATGAATTGGGCGAAACCGCAGCACCAGAATTACCAATCATAGACAACGGTAAATTAGTCAATACCTTAATTAATTCCCGCACTGCGAAGGAATATAAGAAAATTGCCAATGGTGCTAATAGTTCCGAAACTCTACGTGCGCCAGAAATCAGTCCAGGTAATTTAGTTTATGAGCAAATCTTGTCAAGTTTAGATACAGGGTTGTATGTATCTAATTTACATTACTTGAACTGGAGCGATCGCCCTAAAGGTAGAATTACAGGTATGACCCGTTACGCTTGTTTTTGGGTAGAAAACGGTGAAATTGTCGCACCCATCGAAAATCTCCGCTTCGATGAAAGTCTTTATCGTTTTTGGGGAGAAAATTTAGTAGCCTTCACCAATTTTCAAGAGTTCATCCCAGAAGTCGGCACATACGAAAGTCGTCAACTCGGCGGTAGCTTAGTTCCAGGTATGTTGGTAAATGATTTTACTTATACCTTGTAACTTCCAGTTTGCATGATTTCCTCATCCCTAGCTATTCCGTGACTTTAACCTGGAAAGTGTCACTTTATCTAACTTCATTAAATTAAATAGATGCGATCGCAGTCAAGATTTGCGAAACTATTGATCCTAAAAACAAATGGGCTAAAGGCGCACAGTGATAATTGAGATAGTGATTACAGGCGATCGCCCCACGGCGAAGGTAAACGTAACGCATCAACCAGTTTTAGTCTGTCAAGAAACGGCAAATTTTGATCCGAAAATGGTAAAAACGCAAATTTCGCCATTCCGTATTTAGTAAGCAGAGAAATGACTACAAGTATTGTGACAATCACAAATATTGATGATAGGCGATCGCTTAAATGAATTCATTTGTAAAAATTTATCTCTATAAATACACAGCCACAATTCAAGGCGTGTTGACGAGATATTTAAATAAGTCATCAATTACTGCATCAGTAGCCAGTAAATTTCCGGCTCGCCAAGTTAGATAATCCATAGAGTAAACGTGATTTTGTTGAACGGCTCGCAGATTTTTCCACAGTGGTTTTTGCTTGAGTTCTTCTAGAAATTTTTGATCATCATCAGTTAAAGTTCCTACAAACAAAACATCACCGTCTACTTTCTCTAATTCTTCTATGGAAAAGTAAATTTGTGTATAAGGTGCGATAACATCTTGTGATTTGGGACGTTGTAATCCCACATCTTTGAGAATAGAATCGGGAAAAGAGTTCTTGCCTTCGCTGAATATTACACCAGGTGCTAAAAAGACAAGAGAAATTTCTTGATTTTGATAGCGATTTCCTAAAGCTGCTTTGAGTTTTTCCACTCGCTGATAATAATGTTCCCAAGCTTTTTGTGCCGCTTCTTGTTTTCCTAAAACCTGAGTAACAAAATCAAATAAGTCTCGCCAAGTTTTATTTTGCCAATTAAATAGTACAGTAGGAGCGATTTTTGAAAGTAGAGGATAAAATTGACTTTCTGCATTCCAACCTATAATAATATCAGGCTTAAGCAGTAAAATCTTTTCTAGATTAGGTGAAGAAATTCCTAGTGAATGTATACCATCTACTTTACCCTCTAGATATGTATTTTCGCCCAGCATATCAATATAGGTACTTCCCAGGGGCTTAACTCCAAGGGTAAGCGCATTACCTAAAGTCGGTAAAGAAAAAGTGACAATACGCTGGGGATTTATGGGAACGCAAGTTTTACCCATTGTGTGTTTAACCATGCGGCAATCTTTACTTGCGACTTCAGTAGGAAAAACTGTGTTTTGAACTGTGCAACTGCTACAAGCTGTAATCTGTCCAAAAATCACAACCATTAATAATAAACAACGTATCCCGGAGCGTATTGTCATTGTTCTTTGCTAGATAAAATTCAGTCAAGAATCAATACAATTAAAACTTTACTGAAACTGATCCAGTAATTGCAAAAGGTGCTTGAGGAACCAAACCACTGCCTTGGAAAATATACTTTCCGCTACCTATGGATGTATATTTATCCTCATGTTCCCCTGAAAAATGAAAATGGTAACTTAGCCAAGATTCTGTTTCTGGGTCTTCAAAAATCACGCGATCGCACAACCGCAAATCACCAATAGCTAACTGCAAACCCTGACGCAGCTTGATTTCTCGCCAATAGCCTTGTCCCAGTACCTTTGGGTAATCATATATCACATCTAACTGATCATCTGGATCTGGATATTGGGAACTGTTTTCTGTCTCTTGATACAACAGCTTGTCGAAGGTTTGCTGGGAGATAGTGATAGTCATAATTGATATTACGGAATAAAAAGTAAAATTTATATTAAAAATTACGTAATAAATTGATCAAAAATTGAGTTTTATTTTTAATTAAATGAGAATTATTTTTAAAATTGTTGCATATTAACAGTGTAGTAGGCAATTATTTATTCCTGGAAATAACTGATGATTTCCTGACATAGATTTTTGACCCACTGGCAGCGATACAATTAACACAAATCCATAAAAAGCGGTCTTTATGGCGACACAACTCGGTAAAACCAAAGAGCTACATAATCTGGTAATCTCTTGGGAAGCGTTGCCGGATGATTTTCAACTAAAGGATGAACCAGTGGAAAATACAGGTCAGCCAAGATTGGCTGACGCTTTGCGTGAAAGCTTAGAAATTAGCGGTTTCATCCAACCGCAGATGTTGATTGCTTCCAATTTTGGTCTTTGTGCAACTATTAACGGATTGCTGTACTTATACGCTTCTTTGTAAGACAAGCCTGTAATCATCAAAAAAAGTTAGCTAGAATTAATGAATCCCCGACTGTACGCGCCACAAACTGGTATAAATCCCATCAATTGCTAGTAATTCCTCATGCTTACCCTGCTCGACAATTTGACCATGTTCCATGACATATATGCAATGACTGTGGCGAATTGTGGAAAGACGGTGAGCGATCGCGATCGTTGTCCGATTTACGGTAATCTTTTCCAAAGAGCGTTGGATTGCGGCTTCAGTTTCATTATCCACCGCAGATGTCGCTTCGTCCAAAATCAAAATCGGCGGATTTTTTACCACTGCTCTAGCAATAGCTATCCGTTGGCGTTGTCCCCCAGATAACTTTTGTCCTCGTTCCCCAACTATTGTTTCATAACCTTGGGGTAACTCTCTAATAAAATCATGTGCTTCAGCTACTTTCGCAGCATTAATGATTGCTTCATCAGTCGCTTCAAAAGTACCGTAGGCAATATTTTCTGCCACCGTACCATGAAATAAAAATACATCTTGACTAACTAAGCCAATACTGCGACGCAAATCGGATAAATTCAACCTGTGAATATCAACCCCATCAATGGTAATT
This sequence comes from Anabaena sp. UHCC 0399, assembly GCF_034931465.1. Taxonomy (NCBI): domain Bacteria; kingdom Bacillati; phylum Cyanobacteriota; class Cyanophyceae; order Nostocales; family Nostocaceae; genus Anabaena; species Anabaena sp. UHCC 0399. The sequence continues at coordinate 210,717 of NZ_JAYGGZ010000003.1, forward strand.
GAGCCATTAGCAACATCATAAAATCGCAACAATAGTTTTACTAAAGTGCTTTTACCCGAACCTGTAGAACCAACAACCGCAATAGTTTTTCCAGCAGGAATGTGTAAGGATAAATCCTTAATTATTGTTGCACTATTTCGATAAGCAAAAGTAACATTTTTAAACTCAACTTCCCCCTGTACTTGCTCCACAACTAAAGGCATATCTCCTGTAATAACTTGGATGGGAGTATCTAACAAATCCATCACTCGCTTTGTCGAAGCCATTGCCCGTTGATATCTGTCAAAAGTTTCTCCTAAAAATACCAATGGCCACAATAATCTTTGGACTAAAACTAATAAAACGCTATAATTACCGATGGATATTCTACCAGAATAAGCTGCCATACCTCCCAGAAATAATAAAGCCGTAAACCCAACTAAAACCAACATTCTAATTACAGGCACAAAAGCCGCAGAAAGTTTAATTGCTTTGGCATTACTTCTTTTATAAGCTTCGCTTTCTGTTGCTAATCTGGCACTTTCATAATTTTCAGCAGTGAAACTTTTAATGGTGGTAATACCACTAATATTATTAGCTAACCGAGAATTTAGAAAACTCACCTTTTCCCTAACATCAGCATAACGAGGTTCGAGACGCTTTTGATAGACTAATGAACCCCAGAGAATAAACGGCATTGGTAGCATTGCTGCTAAAGTGATGTTGAGAGGTAAAATGAAGAATGCACCACCGATTAAAATTATAAATGAAGTGGTAACTTGGATAATTTCATTAGCTCCCCCATTTAAAAAGTCTTCGAGTTGGTTGATATCATCACCGAGAATAGACATCAAACCGCCTGTACTACTGTCTTCAAAATAAGCTGATTCTAATTCTTGTAAATGATTGTAGGCATCTAAACGTAAATTATGTTGAATATTTTGGGCTAAGTTCCGCCAAATTCTATCATAAGCATACTGAGAAAGTGATTCAAATATCCAAACAATAACGGTAATTAATGAAAGTAGAGAAAATTGCCATATTACTTCTTGAATGCCTAATTTACCTATAAAAGAATCTTGCTTTTGGACTAATATATCTACAGCTACACCTATTAACCAAGGTGGGGCTAAATCTAAAATTGTATTGATTACAGAGTAGGTAGAGGCTTGATAAATTTGTCCCTGATATTTTTGTCCGTAGTTAAGTAACCTTTGGAGGGGAGAGAGTTGATTTGATAAAGGATGGAATTTTGATGTCATTGTCAGAGTGCAAGTTCAGTGATTTAGGTTTTCTAGTTAGTCATTGCAATGGCAGTTGACCAAAATATATAAATTTTACTATTGTTTGATATGTGAATTCTATCCAAAAACGGCAAAGTTATATCCTAAAAGGGCAATTTATAGGTTATTTTGCTAACACACATATGTAAAAGCAGAATAATGACTTTACCATTAAAGTTCGATGGCTATGCCCGCCGCAGGCATCGCTCCCTCAAACGTCGTCTAGTTTATCTGTACTACTTACATCTTATCTACCACTTTTTCAATATCTTAGATGCGTTTGCCCTGTGTGATTTTTTGATTATCGAATGGTGTTTTGACTAAATATTTATAGAGGTCATCAATTATTCTGTTAGCTCCCATAGCTCCCCCGACAGTCCAATTTACCCTATATATCTGTTTAGTTTTAACAGCTTTAAGATTTGACCAAATAGGCTTTTGTAAGAAAGATAAAACTTCAGGATTTGCTTCTTTAAAATCTCTAGTCAAGTGTTCTGTCATAATAAATAAAATATCCGCATCGTATTTGGGTAAAACTTCAATACTTAATGTTAACTCGCGTTGTTTTTGATTTTGTTGGATTAGTCGTAAACCTGCGTCGCTAAGAATTTGACCATAAGCGAGAAAGTCCGGTCTGTAGCTATAAAAAATATCCGCCGAACCTGCAAGATAAATCACAGATATTGTTTTTTTTTCTAGTTGCTTTCCTAATTGCTGCCGCAATGTTTGGATACGATTTTGGTACTGAGTCAGAAGTTCCTCTGCGCGATCGCTCTTTCCCAACACCTGGGCTACATATCGTAGTCTTTCTTTAAAGTCATACATACTCGGAAAATCGATCAGTACGGTTGGCGCGATACTAGAAAGGATTTTATAAGAACTCTTGAGCCATGTTAACCCCAAAATTAAATCGGGTTTTAAACTAAGAATTTTCTCTAGGGAAGGTTGATTTCCAATATTGCCCACAACTGGAATGTCAGCAAGTAAGTCGCTGGGTATACCTCGAAAATTTTCCTCACAGTCCTGACAATACATGACACCAACTGGCTTTACACCCAGAGCCAGTAGAGAATCGAGAATTATATTTTCTTCTAGTACAACAACTCGCTGCGGTTTAAGTGGAATTTCAACTTTACCTAAAGCATGACTAATAGTTTTTGTTTCTATTGGCGTTAGAGCAGTTGCACTTGTTTGCCTTTTTTCTAGCTGCGGTGTGTTGTTGTTACAGGCTGCGATCGCTAAAACCAAAACTATTGTCAGAAAGAATGGTAAAAATTTGTAATTACTCGAAATCTGTCGGGGTTGACACAAGATATGCAAACTCGAAAAAACAGTCTTGACAACCCAAACAAACTTAGCAAAAGTCAAAAGGCAAACATCTTTAACAACAAGTAATAATGGCATAATTGTACTAATGGCTCTCTTTCTCATTGCAAGGCATTTCTTCTTTAACTAATATTTGGCAGGTTGTCTAAAAGACTGGTGTTGTGTACACGCAAATTACTTAACTGATGATCTACAGGAGAGAGTTAAAATTCCCAGCTAATAGAGCCGATAATTGTAAAAGGCGCACCTCTTCGCAGAAATGTTCTGCCATCGTCAGAGGTTCTAATATAGTCGGTATCAAATAGATTACGGATATTGATACCAGCTTTAAAACCATCTCTACGGTAGTAAATTGCCGCATCGGTACGCAAGTAATCGGGTATTTCAAAGGAGTTAGCTGAATCTCCCGATCGCGTACCCACATAAAATAGACCCAGACCAAATCCCAAACCCTTCAAATCGCTATTCTGAAACTCATAGGTTGTCCAGAGACTAGCTTGATTTTCTGGCACACTCACCAATCGATTGCCTACAGGAATATCGTTATCTTCAGTTACTTCTGCATTGGTGTAAGCATAGGAAGCGATCGCCTTCCAACCGGGTAAAATCTCCCCCGCAACATCTAACTCAATCCCTCGACTTCTTTGCTCCCCTACCTGAATTAAGTAATCAAGCGCAGCTCTTTCAGGATCAGGATCGGGGGTGAGAATATTTGACTTGGTGATCTGATAGGCTGCCAATGTTGCCGAAAGCCTACCCTCTAGAAAGTCAGCTTTAATACCTGCTTCATATTGTGTTCCTCTTGTAGGCTCAAATATTTCACCATCAGGGTTGACTCCAGTTTCAGGGACGAAAGATTGGCTGTAGCTGGTGTAGAGAGAAATAGATTTGCTGGGCTGATACACTAACCCGATTCGGGGGCTGAAAGCACTACTATCAGGGTTTTGTGTCGTATCCCCTGTCACGTTGTCTGTATTCTCGCCGGAAATCCAATCGAAGCGTCCACCGATTAATAATTTCAGATTATCTAGAAAGGTAATCTGATCCTGAAGGTAAATCCCGTAGGTTTGAAAACGTTCGGTAGAACTAGAACGTGGGCCATAGTCGAAGCTGGGAATATTATAGTTGGGATTGAAAATATCTAGATTAGGAACATTCCTTTGAACTACCCTTGCAAAAGTATCAATATTATAATTGAAATCAAAACCCATCAATATTTGGTGTGAAATCGATCCCGTATTAAACTTTCCTAGCAAGTCGATCTGTCCAAAATAGTTGTCTTGCGTAAAATCACGATCTTGAGCAAATTGCCGTAAGGACTGATCGTTCACTACTCCCGTTGCTAAAGTATATTCTTCAGCGTTTTTACTAGTAACCACAGAAAAGTTATTGCGAATCTGCCAGTGATCACTAAATTCATGACTCAATGTGTAACCCAACTTTTGGGTAGTATTATCTACGTAAGCATTGTTAGGATATGCCTGATAGAAACTTCGAGGCAGAAACGTATTATCGCTAAGAATAGAGGTATACTGCTCAAAAGTTCCTTTGAAGTTAATATACTCATAATATAGAGTCAGGTCTGTTCTATCACCCAATTTCCAAGCGATTGTTGGTGCGATTGTAGTCAGATTTGTGTTGACAAAATCTTGAAAACCATCTGAACTTTGATAGCTGGCGTTGAAGCGATAAAGCAAAGTTTTATCGGCGTTTAAAGGGCCAGAGAAATCAATACTAGGCTGATAAAATGCCCTGTTCCCCACCTCAAATCCCAGCTTATAATAGGGTTCACTCAAGGGTTGTTTGGTGACGACATTGATGATTCCACCAGGTTCTACAGCCCCAAATAAAACCGAGGCTGGCCCTTTGAGAACTTCCACTCGCTCAATCGTCCCCACTCCTGTCAAGCCATAAGAATTTACATCTCGATAGCCATTTCGGAAACTTCCACCCTGTTCAAATCCTCTAATAATGAAGTCTTGTGCAGGCGAACCGTTGTAGTCAGCACCGTCAACTACGCCACTAACCGTTTCCACTGCCTCAGCTAGACTTCTCACATTGCGATCTTCCAGCACTTCTCGCGGCACTACCTGAATAGATTGGGGAATATCGCGCAAAGGTGTATCTGTCTTTGTTGCAGTCGTCGCATCCTGTACGCGATACCCATTCTGTTGTCCCGTTACCACTAACTCAATCGGTTCATCCTGCTGTGCTACTGGTTCTTCTTGGGGTGTTTCAACTGCTGGCTTTTCTTGAGCTTGTGGCGTTTGTGGTTGTTGCGCCGTAGTTGCAGCAGGTGTTACGCCAAAAATTAGCCCTTCATCCCCATCAAATAACTCAACTATCGGCAGTCCTGTTTCCCCCGTCACTGTCACCTGGATAGTATTATTATTTTGATTAACTACCAAGACTTCCGCAATTCCGGCAAATGGTTTTTCTTGACGAAATGTATCACTACCCTCATAGCGCAATTGCGAATTGGGAATATCGATAATTAATTTATTGCCTTCATTCTTCTGAACAGGTTTGAGAGCATCACCTTTAGCAGTTTCTAAAATGACCTCAACACCTTTTTCAGTTTGGTTGATACGTACCCCTGTAACTTCTACTATTGCCTCTGCATCAGGGTTTTGACTTAACAACAGTGCGGCATTCCTCTGGGGAAGTTTTACTTCACTCAACTGGGGCATAGTTGATATAGATTTGCTTTTATCTTCAATATCAACCGAATTTCCCCCATCAGTTTCAGCCAGGACTGACTGTGTTATGAGTATGAAAACTGAGGCTGTAAACATCAGCCCGGAAAGCGATTTTATTAATCTCATCACCAAATCTCCCTCACACCAACGTATTAATCGGACTTTTTACCCCTCTCCTGTGACAGGTTAGGGTATTAGGTCACTCCATTTATCCCCACAAGCTGTTAGGAATATTTCTTAACTAAACTAGTAGTGTATCTACAATAGGGGATTCGGATTTCTAATTTGAACGCTAGAGGGATTTTTTTTGAACGCTAGAGGGATTTTTGCTGATGTTGAAAGTATTGTTTGGGATTCAAGCCAAATTTTTTGCGGAAAGCTAAAGCAAAGTAACTGCGACTGTCAAAACCTACTCTAAATGCCACTTCTTCAACGTTCATTTCTCCTAATGCTAAAAGTTGTTTCGCTTTTTCCAGACGATAGTTGTGCAAATATTTGAACGCAGATGTCCCGAAAACTTGACGAAACCCACGCTTCAATTTAAATTCATTTATCCCTACTTGTTGTGCTAACTCTATTAGACTGGGTGGATTTTCTAGATTATCCAACAAAATTTCTTTGGCTTGGTATATTCTCTCGACATCTCTCAAACTTTTGTCTGGAAAGCTATGATTTTGTATCTCCTGTTCCTGAAATTGCTGGAAATAAAGCGTCATCAATCCCATTACTTGACCTTCCAAATACATTCGCTTCATTAAGCCTTGATAGGGACACTTGAGGATATTACATAACACCTGCCACATTTGCTGTGTGATTTCCCCTTGCTGGTAGTAAGGCTGTACTTTACCATTCATTACTGCTTGGCGCAGGAAAATGGGTATCTGTTCTAATTCTTCTTCGCCAAAACTTTGAAAGAATTGCTGTGGTTCAATTTTCAGATAAATTCGTGAAAACTTTTCTCCGGCTTTCCACCATTCAGTTTCTTTGATATCGCAGTTACATTCTGAATAATATCTGCCTACGATTTCGTCTGTTTTGTCAGTTAAACCGTGGCGTTCAATTCTCACTTTTCCTGAAAGAAAAAAACTCAAGCCAAATGCAGTATCATCTAAATTATCTCTAATCCATACTAGATCATTAATAAACTCTTTTTCATGTATCTTAATAAATAGTCCACTACGTAATTCTGTCCAGCATTCATAGGTATGACAGATATCTAGAATTTTCCCTTTATGGATAGTTTCAAGCCCCTTTGATTGACTAGAAAGTTGACCATTTTGCTCACTTTCTGCCCATAGTTCTTCCCAGTCTGTACTTGTAATAATTTTTGTCATAGTCTAATGATAATTGCTATTATTATCAAGCTGATATATGGTTGAAACTAACACAGCTTTTCCAGTTCCTTAACAGGGAACACCTAATACTGGATGCAATGTTAATTGCAAACTTGACAAGTCAGCGATCGCTCCAGTAGTCAGTAGTCAGTAGTCAGTACCCCAAACTGCTATATCTCTTAAATAAGAAATATTATTAATTGTTGCATGAAAGTCACTGTAAGAAAAGCGACTGTATATCAAGTCGCTAAGTTAACCTTTCTGGTTATCCATTGACCACAAGGCTTTTTTATCTAAAAATCTGTTTAACCTAGCAATACCTTTGCCAATACTTCTTTAAACACCACAAAACTGAGATCAATTCCATCAAGCGCGAGTAAGTCTTAGTGTTTCCCTATTCCACAACTTGACCATGATCCATCACATATATGCAATGACTGCTGCGAATTGAGGGAAGATGGTGAGCGGTAAGCATACCCCTCCGGGGTTCGCGGTAGCGTTGCGTAGCAAAGCAAGCTATGCGAAGCGTCTCCGCTAGGAGAAGCTATGCCGTTAGGCTTATCGAGATCGTAGTCCAATTCACAGTAATCTTATCTAAAGAGCGTTGAATTGCCGCTTCCGTCTCATTAACGACGATAAATCAACAACTTATTCAAGTTTTACATAATGTATTGAGAATATTTCTTAATTGTTACAAGTTCTTGTAGTATGTATTGATATTCTCAATTTTTACTAATACCAATTTAATATGAAGCTGCATAGAAAAGAGCTTCTAAAATAAAGTTATAAGAGGAGATAGACATTACCTGCTCAAACGTTAATTGCTCGAACAATTGTTGTATGCGAGCGCGTAAATCTTGCAAAGAAGGAAAAAGCTCATTATGAAGTGATTTTTTGAGAAACTGCCAAAGCCTTTCAATTGGATTAAGTTCAGGAGAATGAGGTGGTTGCAATAGGTAGGGAAAACGT